>URAN01000052.1 GCA_900545865.1 uncultured Eubacteriales bacterium | reverse complement strand
AGCCTGCGTTCGCCCGCTGCCATCGCCACCATCCGGCAGCATTTTGAGGATTTCCATCGCCGCCCGCAGGACTACGACCTGATCGTCACCGGAGATCTGGGGCTTCTCGGCAAACAGATTGTCCTCGAGCAGCTGCAGCAGGACGGGTTTGATCTTGCCGGCCGCTACAACGACTGCGGCGTCATGATCTTTGACACCGAACGGCAGGACGTTCACGCCGGCGGCAGCGGTTGCGGATGTATCGGAACGGTACTTTGCGGATATATACTAAAGCTTATGCGCAGCGGCAGGCTGAATCGGGTTCTTGCGGTCGGAACGGGCGCTTTGCTCAGTCCTACATCGTCGCTTCAGGGCGAATCCGTACCCGGGATAGCGCACGCCGCCGCTTTTGAAATGATAAAGGCATAAGGGGGAGAAAATTTGAATTATATAAATGCGTTTTGGGTCGGAGGTGCTATCTGTGCAGCCGCACAGATTTTAATAGATAAAACAAAGATGACACCCGGAAGGATTCTTGTGTCGTTTGTTGTCCTCGGTGTTATACTCGGCGGATTCGGGATATACGAAAAACTTATAGATTATGCCGGGGCAGGCGCGACAACGCCGATTATCGGATTCGGAAACGTGCTTGCCAAAGGCGCGATTTCGGCGGTGAAAGAACACGGACTTATCGGCGCGCTGTTCGGCGGTGCAGAGGCAGCGGCAGCCGGTATATCCGCATCGATAATATTCGGATTTTTGATTGCCTTGATTTTTAACCCAAAGAGTAAATGAGAATACAAAAAAGAGCCGCTTTGAGATAAGGCGATGTAACGCCGCCTTTGTTCGCTGTCGGCTCTTTTGGTTTTGTTTTAGAATTTTAACGGGCGCACTTTGGTATCATATTCTTTTATAATCGTACATACTGCCTCAGCGGCGATACCCTCACCACGGCCGCAAAAGCCGAGATTTTCGGTGGTGGTTGCCTTTATGCTTACATCGCTTTGCGGAATTAAAAGCGTTTCGCTTATATTTCTTTGCATATCTGCTATATACGGCATAAGTTTTGGCTTTTGCGCAATTATCGTTGCGTCAATATTTATTACGGTGTAACCATATTTTCCGAGAAGGTCGCCGACCATAGACAGCAGCTTTATGCTGCTTACGCCTTTCCACCTTGCGTCCGTATCGGGAAAGTGTGTTCCTATATCCCCGAGAGATGCCGAGCCGAGCATTGCGTCCATTATCGCGTGCAGCAAAACATCGGCGTCGGAATGACCGAGCAGGCCGAGTTCATACGGGATATGCACGCCGCCGAGAATAAGAAGGCGGTTTTCGTCAAACTTGTGTACGTCATAGCCGAGTCCTGTTCGCGGGATACGGGCGCGCACGTTGTTTTTAAGGGCGTTTTCGCGCCTTGAATTTAAAATCCCCTCGGCGAGAATCAAGTCATCGGGCGTGGTAATTTTAATATTGAGATTGTCACCCGGAACGGTATGTATCTCAACGCCGTTCATTTCGCAAAGAGCGCAATCGTCCGTTGCGGTGATACCCTTTTCAAGAGCCGCCTTGTGCGCGTCAATGATAATGTCGGCGCGAAAGCACTGCGGCGTTTGAATTGCGCCGAGGGTTGCGCGGTCAACCGTTTGTGAGACACAGCCGTTTTCAATCTTTTTAACCGTGTCGGTTATCGGTCGGCAAAGCGCCGCCGCACCGTATTCTTTTGCCGCCGCGACAACATCGTGTATCTGTTTTGAGGTCACAAACGGGCGCACCGCGTCATGTATGAGAATAATGTCACCGTATGCCGCCTTGATTCCGTTATATGCCGATTCCTGACGGGTTTCGCCGCTCTTGACAACGGACAAAAGCTTGTCTATGTTCGCATAGAAAGCAATGTCGTTTACTTTACAGGAATAATGCGGCGGACACACCACAACGATGTCATCAATATCCGGACAGCGTTCAAAAACCTCTAAAGTATGCTGAATTATCGGCTTGCCTTCGAGAGTTATAAACTGTTTGGGTATATCCGAGTTCATTCGCGAACCGCTGCCGCCGGCAACAATGACGGCGCAGGTGCGGAGCCTTCTGTTCTTTAAAATTTCTTTTAATTGATTCGTTTGAGTCATTATAATTTCAATTCCTTTTGTTTGGATTCTCTGTGCGGCTATAAAATATCGCGGATTACATCGCGAATGTTATAATAGCTTTTTATCTGAATCTTTTTAAATTTAGCCAGTTTTTCTCTGTTGTACGGCGGTATAAGACAACGCTTAAAACCGAGTTTTTCTGCCTCGGCAATACGGTTTTCGAGATAATCGCAAGAGCGCAGCTCGCCCGTCAGACCTATCTCACCGATTGCCACAACGTCCTCGGGGATTGCTTTGTTTCTGAAACTTGACGCAATCGCCAAAAATACGCCCAAATCTATTGCCGGTTCGACCATTTTAAGACCGCCGACCACATTCACATAGACATCGTATGACGAAATGTGCATACCGACGCGCTTATCCATAACGGCAAGAATAATCAGAACACGGGTCAGGTCGATACCCGTTGATGTCCGCCTTGCGTTGCCGAAGCTGCTCTGTGCCGCAAGCGCCTGTACCTCGGCGAGGACGGGGCGTGTACCCTCCATCGTGCATATGATACATGAACCGGGTTCGCCGTTCGGGCGACCCGAAAGCATAGCGGATGAGGGGTCGGAAATTTCGGTCAGACCGTCGCTTGACATCTCGAACACGCCTATTTCGTTTGTTGAGCCGAAACGGTTCTTTATGGCGCGGATTATCCGATAAGACCTGAATCGGTCGCCCTCAAAGTATAAAACCGTATCGACAATATGTTCAAGGATTTTCGGGCCTGCGATTGAACCCTCTTTTGTGACGTGACCGACAAGAAATGTCGCAATAGCCTGTTCTTTCGCAATTCGCATCAGGGTTGCCGCCGTATCGCGAATCTGTGTCACGCTGCCCGGTGCGGGCGAAATCTCTGGGTTGAACATAGTCTGAACCGAATCGACAATGAGTATGTCTGGCTTTTGTCTTAATATACAATCACAAATCAGAGCCATATTCGTTTCGGTATAAAGCATAAGATTTTCGGTGCTTACGCCGAGCCTGTCGGCACGCAGCTTTATCTGGCTTTGCGATTCCTCGCCCGATACATAAAGAATCTTTTGTGTCTTGCCCAGATACTCGCATATCTGAAGGAGTATTGTTGACTTTCCTATACCGGGGTCGCCGCCGATTAAGACAAGTGATCCGGGAACGATTCCGCCGCCGAGGGCGCGGTCAAGCTCGCCGAGACCGGTATGAATGCGCACATCCTCTTTGATTGAAATATTTTTCAAGGTTTTCGGCGGCTCGGACTGCATCGCGAACGCAACCGCACCCGATGAAGTCTTTGTGGTGACGTTCGGACGCACTTTTTCCTCGAACATAGTGTTCCACGCACCACAGCCGGGGCATTTCCCGTTCCATTTCGGTGATTCTGTTCCGCATTCGGAACAGACAAAAACTGTCTTTTGTTTCATAATGAATCTCCATAAATTAAGAATTGTTTAAGTTAAAATTTAGCGTTTAGATTAGGCTTTCGCGTCTGCCGAAACCTCGGATTCGGGTGTTTCGTCGTCTTTATCCTCACCGTCTTTTGCATCTTCTTCGGGGAGTATTGACGTACAGTGCGGACATCTTGTCGCATTTATGTCGATTTCGGACATACAAAACGGACATTGTTTGGTTGTCGGGTCATCATCCTCGGTATGACCGTGCAATTTTGCAAGACTGTTGAGAGCCTTGACAAGCAAAAATATGACAAACGCCATAATGATAAAGTTTATTACCTCGGTGATAAAAGAACCGTATCTGACGGTGACACCCATAAACGAAATGCTGAGGTCATCAAAGCTGTTTTTTGCAAAAAGCCCGAGAATCGGCGAAAGGATGTCTTTTACCAATGAATTTACTATTTTTTGAAAAGCACCGCCGATGATAACGCCGACAGCAAGGTCGATTACGCTGCCGCGCATGGCAAAATCTTTAAATTCCTGTAAAAATTTTTTCATATGAATGTTGTCTCCTTATATGTAAAGTTTAATATTTTATTTTTCGAGTAATTCGTGATGTTTATATGTGTGGAGCAGCTTTATTTCTGTATTACATAAAAAACGCGCTCTGACTCGGCTGTGGCGGCGTTTTGCGTTCTGTCATCAAATGCGGCGAGAACGTGCAAACCTGCGCTTTCAGCCGCTTTGCGGATTTCAAAATCCGAATATGCGCGCTCAAATTGAACTTCTTCGCCGCGCATATAAAGACCGCTCGGCTGTCTTACAAAAAAATCAAGGTCAAATTCACAAATATTGTCATCGCCGTCAAAAAAGCTGTTCCAGATACAATACGCGCCGTCATTGTCATAGGTATATGTGTTGTCGCCGAGAATATCGCACAGCTTATGCCGCGTGTTTATGTCAAAAATAAAAAGTCCGTTCGGGTTGAGATAGTTATGCATCAGGCTAAATAGCCTGTCCAAATCTCCGTCCTCAGTGAGATAATTCACGCCATCGAGGGCGCAAACAGCTGCGTCAACTGTTCCGTAAAGCTCAAATTCGGTCATATCCTGGTTTAAAAACAATATTCGCTTGTCAAGCTGTGCCGCCCTCGCCTTTTCGGATGCAATATATAACATTTCCTCGGAAATATCAACGCCTATCATATCAAAGCCGCATTCGGCAAGCGGAATGGTGATGTTGCCCGTTCCGCAGCCCAAGTCCAAAACAAGCTCGGGCTTACAGCCGAAAGCGGCGAAAAGCCGCTTGTAATATCCCACAAACGTGTTATAGTCAATATCCTGAAGGCGGTCATAGACCTGTGCAAAATCGGAATATATTTCTTTCACGGTTATCTCTCCTTTGTGCCGCGCAAAATCAGACCTTTTCTATCGGGGCATAAGCCGCAAGCAGCTTTTTCTCGCCGACCTCAAAATTCACGCGCAACAGGGTATCTTTGCCCATTTTCTGTGCCGCAACAACCGTTCCGATACCGAATTTTCGGTGTTTGACGGTGTCGCCGACATTATATGTTTCGCCCGACGGCTCGGGTGTTGATTTCGGCTTTTGCATATTTTCGAGAATGGCGCTGCGTGACGCGCTTTTGCTTGGAGCAAAAATATCCGAATAATCTCCGCCGCCGAACCCGAATCCGCTGTCCTTTTTCTCTGATGTGCTGTCGGCAAGCTCATCGGGGATTTCCGCAAGGAATCGCGATGGCGGATTATATGTGGTTCTGCCGAACAGGGTTCGGCTTTTGGCACGGGTCAGATACAGCCGCTCTTTTGCCCTTGTTATGCCGACATAGCAAAGGCGGCGTTCCTCTTCGATTTCGTCTTCGCTGCCGAACGAGCGCATCCCCGGAAAGACGCCCTCTTCCATACCGACCAAAAATACGTTCGGGAACTCAAGACCTTTTGCGCTGTGCAAGGTCATAAGCGTTACCGTGTCTTGCGCCTCGTCATAGTTATCGATGTCCGATATGAGCGAAATGCTCTCGAGCAAGCCGTCAAGAGTCAGGGCTTCATCGTTTTTGACCGATTCTTGTACCATTGAGATAAACTCGTCAAGGTTCTCAAGACGGGTTTCGTTTTCAACCGTTTTTTCTGCTTTGAGCGCGGCAATCATACCGACTTTTTCCATAACGCCGCGAACGAACATTTCAAGACCGATTTCGCCGTCAAGCTCGTTTCTCAAAAAATCGATAAGGTTTGCAAAATCCTTGAGTTTTGCCGCGGATTTTGTCGGAATATCCTCGGGGAACTCATCGGCACGGCGACAGACCTCGAATATCGAGATGGAGTTGCGTGCCGCGCAATCCACCGCCTTATCAACGGTTGCGCTGCCTATTCCGCGTTTCGGTTCGTTGATGACTCTGACAAGAGCCACGTTATCATCGGTATTGTTAATCAATCTTAAATAAGATGTTATGTCTTTGATTTCTTTTCGGTCATAGAACCTAAGACCGCCGAGTACGCGATAGGGGATTGCCGACCGCATAAGCATATCCTCGACTATACGTGACATTGCGTTCATACGATAGAGGATAACCGTATCCGAAAAAGAGTCGCCGTTCTCGGTTATCTTGTCCGCGATAAACTGTGCCTCGGAATGCTCGTTGAGAGCGGTGTATATCTGAATCTTGTCACCCTCGCCGTTCGATGTCCAAAGCTCTTTGCCCTTTCGGCCTGTGTTATTCGCTATGACGTGGTTTGCGGCATTCAGTATATTCCCCGTTGAGCGGTAATTTTCTTCGAGTTTGATTGTCATACAATCGGTGAACTCTTTTTCAAAATCCAAAATATTGCGTATATCCGCACCTCTGAATTTATAAATACTCTGGTCGTCATCGCCGACAACACACAGGTTGCGGCTTCCCGATGCAAGCAGGCTCACAAGGCGGTATTGCGCGTGGTTTGTGTCCTGGTACTCATCGACAAGTATGTACTTGAATTTATTGTGATAATACTCTAAAACATCGGGGCATTTTTCAAAGAGCTCAACCGTCTTTCCGATAAGGTCGTCAAAGTCAAGAGCGTTGTTTTCCTCCAGCTTGCGCTGGTATATCTTATAAACATCCGCGACCTTTGATAAAAAGAAGTCGCTTTTGTTGTGCATTTCAAATTCAATCGGACCGATAAGAGAGTCCTTTGCGTTGCTGATTTGGCTGAGTATTGCGCGCGGCGTAAAGTTCTTTTCGTCAAGCGAAAGCTCTTTTAAACAGCTCTTTATTACCGTCTGTTGGTCGGCGGTGTCGTATATGGTAAAGCTTTTGTCATAGCCGAGACGGTCAATGTCACGGCGCAGCATTCTTACACAGGTCGAGTGGAATGTTCCGGCGCAAATATCATCGGCGCACTCGCCGAGCTTTGATTTAAGCCTTGTTTTAAGCTCGCCCGCCGCCTTGTTGGTAAACGTAATGGCGAGAATCTGCCACGGTTTTGCCGGTCTGTCCGACAGAGCCGAATTAAGATGCTCAGGCAGCTCGTCAAGCTCGCCGTCGGCGTACCAGCCGATGATTTCAACATCCTGTTCGGTCAGATTGTTCGGAACATAGTCGCTGTGATAGGCGTTTCCGTATTTTATGAGATGTCCGACACGGTTGATGATAACGGTGGTCTTTCCGCTGCCTGCGCCTGCCAAAATAAGCAGAGGCCCTTCGGTCTGAAGGACGGCTCTGCGTTGCTGTGCGTTTAGTGATTCGTATTCCTTTTCTATTATTTTTCTGCGGTTTTCCAAAAATGCCGCGCATGATTTTTCAGTTATTTTAAACACCTCTTGGAATCATCGTATAAAGTGATTTTTTGTTAAATGAGCGGTATCGCCGAATCGGTCTTGATTTGGTGACACCGTGTTTTGCTATATTATGGTTGCGCCGCCGACAACAATATCGCCGTCATATAAGACGACCGCCTGACCGGGAGTTACCGCTCTTTGCGGCTCGTCAAACGTTATTTTAAGCAAGCCGTCATTGTCAATCTCGGCAACGGCGGCGGCAGGACGTGCGCTGTATCGCACCTTTGCGGTGACGCGTATGGGTTTGTCGATGGTGTCGAACGGAATAAAGTTTATATCCTTTGCCAAAAGGGATTTTGAAAATTCCGTTCCCTGTTCGCCGAGAACGACCTCGTTGCGTTTTGCATCGATTTTTATGACGAACATCGGCTTTCCAAACGCAATCCCCAGACCCTTGCGCTGTCCGATTGTATAATTCGTTATGCCGCGGTGCTTTCCGAGAACGTTGCCGTGTATATCGACAAAGTTACCCTCGGGAGGAAGGCTTGCAATATGGCGCTTTATAAATCCGACATAGTCATTGTCGGGAACAAAACAAATCTCTTGGCTGTCGGGCTTTTTCGCCGTGATAAGACCGAGATTTTCCGCCATTTGGCGCACATCGGCTTTGCTGTCGAAATCACCGAGAGGAAGAAGAAGGTGCGAAAGCTGTTTTTGGGTCAAGTTATAGAGAGCATAGGTCTGATCCTTTGCGTCCGCGCGTGCGCGCTTTAAAAGATACCGATCCGTATTGTTGTCAAACTCAACCTTTGCATAATGACCCGTTGCGACATATTCGGCGTTCAAAAGCTCTGCCTTTTTTGCCATCGCGTCAAATTTGAGGAATTTGTTACACGCAATACACGGGTTCGGCGTTCGTCCGTTTGTGTACTCGTTGATGAAATAGTCGATAACGTATTGAGAAAACTCGGCTCTGAAATCGAGAACGTGATAGTCTATGTCGAGCTTTGCGCATACAAAGCGTGCGTCCTCGGTCGCCGAAAGAGAACAACAGGTGCTTTCGGCAATCGAGCCGTTTATTTCTTCGCCGTCCCAAAGGCGCATCGTAACGCCGATGACCTCATATCCGCGTTCTTTAAGAACGGCGGCGGCGACACTGCTGTCAACGCCGCCGGACATTCCTATTGCAACACGGGGTTTTGAATTTATGTTTTTGTCTGTCATTATTGTGCGTCCATACCGTGTTCGTGACTGTGCGGACAACCACAACATTCACCGACACAGCCTTTAAGGTGCGACGCGTCGATTCCACGGCTTTCGTAATAGTTGATGATTGCCGCGTGAACGGCTTCTTCCGCAAGGTTAGAGCAGTGCATCTTTATCGGTGGAAGTCCGTCAAGAGCCTCGGCAACGGCTTTGTTCGTCAAAGCGAGAGCCTCATCAACGGTTTTGCCCTTTACAAGCTCGGTTGCCATGGAAGATGTGGCGATTGCCGCACCGCATCCGAACGTCTTGAACTTAACGTCCTCGATAACCTGTGTGTCATCGTTAATCTTCATATATATTTTCATTATATCGCCGCACTGGGGGTTTCCTACCTGACCCACTGCGTTCGCATCGGGTATTTCACCGACATTTCTCGGGTTTGTGAAATGATCCATTACTTTTTCGCTGTACATATATTTTAAATTCCTTTCCGTTTAAAATTTTATGATTAAATCCTTTGTGATTTATTTGTTTTGGCTTTTGACAAAGTCCTCATAAAGCGGCGACATACTTCTCAGACGTGCCACAATCTCGGCTATTGCGTCAACCATATAATCTATATCCTCGACCGTTGTGTCCTCGCCAAAGCTTGTGCGCAAAGAGCCGTGAGCCTGTTCGTGCTTAAGACCGATTGCAAGCAATACGTGTGACGGGTCGAGAGAACCCGATGTGCACGCGCTTCCGCTCGATGCGGCAATGCCCTTCATATCAAGGCTTAAAAGCAAGCCCTCACCTTCGATATACTCAAACGAAATGTTTGCGTTTCCGGCAAGTCTTTCGGTAGGGTGACCGTTAAGGCGTGAATACGGAACGGTTTCCAAAACTTTTTTGATGTATCTGTCACGCAGGGCGATGAGTTTTTCCTGTTTTTCTTTTATATTTGCGGTTGCAAGCTCAATAGCCTTGCCCAGACCGACAATCCCCGGGACGTTCTCTGTTCCGGCACGGCGCATTCTCTCTTGTGCGCCGCCCGTGATGAACGACATAAGCTTAACGCCTTGGCGAACATAAAGAGCGCCGCAGCCTTTAGGGCCGTGGAACTTGTGCGCGGTCAAAGAGAGCATATCTATATTCATTGACTTTACGTCTATCTCAACGTTTCCGACAGCCTGTACGGCATCCGTGTGAAAGACAACGCCTGCTTCCTTTGCGATTTTGCCTATCTCGGCAATCGGCATAATCGTACCGATTTCGTTGTTGGCAAACATAATGCTTATCATTATCGTTGTGTCTTTTACTGCGGCCTTGACATCATCGGGCGAAACCATTCCGTATTTGTCAACGGGAAGGTATGTGACCTCAAAACCTTGCTTTTCCAAATCCTGACAGGTGTGTAAAACCGCGTGATGTTCAACCGCCGATGTAATGATGTGATTACCCTTTTTCGAAAGAGCTCGTGCAGTAGAGCGCAAAGCCCAGTTGTCCGCCTCGCTGCCCGAGCCGGTAAAGTAAATCTCTTTGGGGCTTGCACCTATTGCGTTTGCCACCTGTTCTCTTGCCTTTTCGACCGCGACACGAGCCGTGCGACCCTCGTTATAGATGCTTGACGGATTACCGTATGTTTCGGTAAAGTACGGAAGCATCGCGTCAACGACCTCGGGCGCAACCTTTGTTGTTGCGGCATTGTCGGCATAAATTCTTTTTGTCATTGTTATTTCCTACCTTTCTGTTTATTACAGCAGCAATCTATGAAAAGTAGATGTCTGTAAGTTTTTTTGGTTTAAAAAATTTTAATTCGGTCAAAACATATTATCGGCGTTAAATATAAGTTTTATTATATAAAGTAGTACAAAAGCCGTCTATGATTGTTTGAATTTTTGGGATTCGGAAACAGCCATCTTGTCACAGCGTTCGTTTTCGGGATGTCCCGCGTGACCCTTGACCCAGACGAGTTTAACCTCGTGCTTGTCCAAAAGGGATAAGAGAGCCTCCCACAAATCGGGGTTTTTGGCAGGTTCTTTTGAACCCTTGCGCCAGCCGTTTTTTTGCCATGACTTTGCCCAGCCTTTTTCAACCGCGTCCACAAAGTATTTCGAATCGCTGTATATCGTCACGTCACACTTGCGGTTGAGAGCCTCAAGCCCGCGTATAACCGCGGTGAGTTCCATACGGTTGTTGGTTGTGACGGCCTCGCCGCCCGACAATTCCTTTTCATAGCCCATACAGCGTAAAATCGCGCCCCAGCCGCCCGGCCCGGGGTTACCGCTGCACGCGCCATCCGTATATAATGAAACTTTAGATAATTCCGGCATTGTCTGACCTCCGATAAAAATTTCCAAACCACCTTTTATTTTATCACAAGCGTATTTAAAAATCCATAGTTTTTATAAAAAAATTTAAAAATTTACAAATTATTTATTTTTTGAGTCAAAGACCGCAACAAACATATGAAAAACATACAGTAAAAACCATAATTTTGTCGAAAAACGGTATGGCGTGCCAAACGCAAAAAAGGGTTCGGATTATCCGATATGACGAACGAATCCGAACCCTTTTAAATTCCGCGGTCAAAACCGTTATTCGATTATTTCGTACATAGATGCCGCCGCATCTTTAAAGGCAGTGTCTTTGACCTCTGATACGCGCACGGTTACGGGTTTTGAACCGAACGAAATACAGATGACATCGCCGACCTTTACGTCATATGAGGCTCGCGCGACTTTATTGTTGACGGTGATACGTCCGTTGTCGCACGCCTCGTTTGCAACGGTGCGGCGTTTGATAAGCCGCGAAACCTTTAAATATTTATCCAATCTCATAAGTGTTCTCCGTTTCTGTTATTTTTTTGTTTTGTGATTATCCGTGAGGGTTGTGCGGTGGGGCGTTATATAATCATTCTTTGTGTTCTTTTTCGAATTTTTCAAAATCCGAAATAAACTTATTTATATATCCCGAAAGAGCAATATCGGGGTCGATTCCCAAATCCCCTGCCGCCGCCGCAATGTTAAAGAGCAGCTCGCCGAATTGTTCCTCGGTCTTTGCGCCGCATTCGGGTGCGGTGTGACCGAAACCCGCTTTATTCGCCTTTTTGCGGATTTTTTGAGCGCGCATAAGCGTGGGAATGTATTTTGACACGCCTTTTAAATCATCGCTGACGCTCGTTTGACTTCGGTCGGAACGCTTTATCGCATCCCATTTTTGCAAGACCTCATCACTGTTTTTAACCGATGTGCTGCCGAAAACGTGGGGGTGACGATGAATCATCTTTCGGCTGATTATATCGGTCACGTCATTTATGTCATAATTGCCGCCGTCTTTTGCAATCTGTGCGTGCAAGACGACCTGTAACAATACATCGCCGCTTTCGTCGGCTATCTTATCTTCATTTCGGCTGTCGATTGCCTCAACCATTTCATACGCCTCTTCGACAACGTTTTTGCGTATGCTCTCGTGGGTTTGTTCCCTGTCCCACGGACAGCCGCCCGGAGCGCGCAAAATCTCGATTATCTTAACCAAATCGTCAAATGTGTACTTGCCGCCGTAACCGTCTTTGTATTTTTCTTTGTTTAAATCCATATAAAACCCAACCTTTCGTGATATACAAGGCTATTTCAAAAGCTTGTATTTGAGCATAAGCGCCGCAATCTTTTCACCGCTCGGCAGCATAAGAACGTCCTCTTTTTTAATCGTTCCGAACGCAAGCGCCGCAATGAGGTACACAACGCCGCATATCGCGATTTGGATTAAGCAGATAAGGTTTCCGCCGGGCAGAACCTTTAAAAGCCCGAATGCGGCAACGCCCATAACCAAAGCCGCAAGAAGAGGACGGATGACAAAGCTGTTCCATTTAAAGTCTATCTTTGCCGTGCGTATAATCGATATCGTGTTCAAAACGGCAATCGTGAGATAACATACGAATGTTCCGACCGGTGCGCCGTCTATTCCGAGATACGGAATACAGAAAAAGTTTACCACAACCTTTATTGCGCCGCCGATTATCATATGCGTTACCGGTTTGTATACCCGACCGTAGGATTGAAGTATCGAGTTTGATACCTGTACAATCGCAACGGGAATTATCGATATTGAAAGGATGGAGAGAACCGATTTTGCGTTGCCTGTGCCGAACAAAAGCATAAGAATCGGTTCGGATAAAACAGCCATTCCGATTGCGCACGGTGCGGCAAAAAGCATTGCTATTCTGAGAGTTCCCTCGGTGATGTTCTTTGCCTCGCGCGATTTTGCGGCGGCAACCGCCGCGGATATTGCCGGGACAACGCTTGTGCCGAGAGCCACAACCAGAGTCAGAGGAAGGTTAAACATTGTAAGAGCCTTACCGGTGTACATTCCGTAGAGGGTCGCCGCCTTTTGTGACAAAAGCTCTGCGCCCTGCCAACCCTCTTCGATAACTTTTTTATAAAAATCCGTACCCGGTGCGAACATAAACGAATAGCGTTCGAAAACATCGGGGTTTATCACAAGGCGGCGGCTTATCGTTGCCATATCAATCAATGTGGTAAGGCTCGATACGGATGCGCCGATTGTGATAGGTATAGCAATCATTATCAGCTTTTTGAGTATGATGCGGTCGTTTGACTTAACGGGAAGCCGAAACAGATCTCTTTTTCGCCTTGAATGTACGATGTATATTATCGACAGGATAAGACAGGACAAAAGCGTTCCGAACGTAACGCCGAATATTGCGCCGCTTGACGCAAAGATTGTCTGAATGTGCGCCGAGGCTATTTTGTGTGCGGCGAGGTCGATGGTCTGACCGAGCGAGCCGTCGACCGTCATTCCCATTATCCAACCTGCGGCGATAAGTCCGACAAGCATCTTTGTTGTCGATTCGACAACCTCACTAAGTGCGGTCGGGTACATATTCTGCCTGCCCTGAAAGTATCCGCGGTATGCCGAGGCAAGCGATACGAAAAACACCGACGGCGCAATGACCATGATTCCGACGGACGAACCCTTTATGGCAACGAGATTTGCCAATGCGTCCGAGAACACAATCATTATAAGAGTTCCGATAAGACCGACAACGGCGAGAAAGCGAAACGCAACCTTGAATACACGGTTAGCACAGCTTTCGGATTCGTTTACAAGGCTTTCGGATACCATTTTTGACACCGCAACGGGAAAGCCTGCCGTTGCGACAATGAACATAAACGTATAAATCTGATATGCAACGTTAAAATAACCGCTCCCGTCATCGCCTATTAAGCGGAACAGCGGAATTTTGAACATTGCGCCGATGATTTTTACTATAAAATTTGCAACAGCAAGGATAAGAGCACCTTTTAAAAAGTTTGGTTTCTTGCCCGAATTGGTTTTATTTTCCGACATTTAATCACTCCTGAATTTTTTGAATTTTTATATTTGTCACAGGCTTTGACGTGTTCCGTGTTACAATACCTTACGCAGACGCATCGAAATGGCGGCGATTATGGGACAGAGTATGATATCTTTGGGTGCGGTAATAGCACCGAAGCTCCATAAAAACTTGCCTATATCGACCGCTTTTTTGAAATACATGGTCTGCATAACATAATAGTATCCCATACCGAATATATAAACGATTGCGGTTGCGGCAAACGCGGCACAGAGCAGACGTGAAAATTTATTCGACGCCGCCGCGATTTTTCCACCGACATAAGCGGCAACCAAAAATCCGATTATGTATCCGAATGTGGGGGTCAGAACATATCCGAACCCGCCGCCGCCCGAAAAGATGGGGATTCCGACAAGCCCCATAAAGATATAGAGAGCGACGGCTGCCGCTCCGCAACCCGCACCGAGAGTCAAGCCGCCGAGAATGACAAAGAATGACTGTAGAGTAAAGGGAACGGGCGGAAGGGGGATTTTTATATACGCGCCGACAATAATCAGAGCGGTCAAGACCGCACAGCGTGCGCAGATTACGGGTGTAAGTTTATGTTGTTTCATTTGATTTTCAGAGCCTTTCCGTAATAGTTTATTATATGTAATGATTTTTATAAATAGCCGAAAAATTGACAAGCGTATAAAAAATGTCGCGCCGCCGCGCCTTGCGGACGGCAGATTTTTTTCGGTAAATCGTACTTATTTTAGCACAAAAGGGATTTAAAGTCAACGATTTTAACGTTATTGACATAATTTTGTGATATTATGGGCGGCACAAATGCGCACACTTGACATTATCGGTGAATTGGGTTATCATATTCGGTGCATAATATAACATAAATAATAAAATGCGGAGGTATGATAAAATGTGTACGGCGGTGACATATAATACGGATTGCGGAAACTATTTCGGACGGACTCTTGACTATGAATTTTCATATGGTGAGGAGATTGTGATAATGCCGAGGAATTTCAAAATCAAACTTGGCGGTCGCGAATACAAGTCGCATTATGCGATAATCGGTATGGCGCATACGGCGGACGGTTATCCGCTTTTTTATGACGCATTGAACGAAAAAGGGCTTGCAATGGCAGGGCTTAATTTTGTCGGCAACGCGGTGTATAACAAAACCGTTGAGAATCGTGAAAACGTTGCGCAATACGAGTTTATTCCGCGCATTTTGGCGGCGTGTTCAACCGTGAACGAGGCGGTCGATACGATAAAGAATATTAATATCACAGATGAGGCGTTTTCGGATTCGCTGCCTGCCGCAAGCCTGCATTGGATGATTGCGGACAAAGATTCGGCGGTTACGGTAGAAGCGACAAAAGACGGCGTGAAAATCTATGATAACCGTGTCGGGGTTATGACGAATAACCCTCCGTTTGATGTTCAGATGCGGCGGCTTTGCGATTATATGCACCTGTCGCCGAAACAGCCGCAGAATAACTTTTCAAAAGATATTGACCTCGAATGTTACAGTCGAGGTATGGGTGCGCTCGGCTTGCCGGGGGATTATTCATCAGGGTCAAGGTTTGTAAGGGCGGCGTTTGTGCGCGCAAATTCGGCGGATTGTGACAATGAATCGGCGGCGGTGAGCCAATTCTTTCATATTCTCGGTTCGGTCGAACAAGTCAAAGGCTGCTGTGATGTGGGCGGCGGAAAGTTTGAATACACGATTTATACCTCTTGTACGGATATGGGGCGCGGAATCTATTATTACACGACTTACGGCTGTCACGGGATAACGGCGGTCGATATGCACGCCGAAGATTTGGACTCGGACGGATTGATTGCATATACGCCGATTTCGGACGAGAGGATTTTTCGGCAAAACTGATTGAATGCGGTGTAAATACCCGAGATTTTGCGGCGGCGGAATTTATCGGGTATTTTTTTAGGAAAATTTTCGCAAAACTGTTTACTAATTATTTTTTTTATGATATACTTATAAAGATTGATATGCAAAAGAGGTGTCGCTATCTTGAAATTTTCTGAACTTAAAAAATATTTTGGGTTGTTTGTTCTGGCGGTCGCTGTTATCATCGTGTACAAAACCTTTGATAACCTCGGCGATATTTTTACCGCAATCAGAAACTTTATCGGTCTTTTGACTCCGTTTGTGATAGGCGCGGCAATCGCGTTTGTGCTTTCCACGCCGTGTCAAAAGCTCGAAACCCTTTTAAAACGCACAAAAATCGGTGCTTTTAAAAAATACAGACGCGGATTCTCGATTCTGTTCGTTTATGTCGCTCTGATTTTTCTGATTACTTTTATTATGGTAATAATCATTCCTCAGCTCATCAGCAGCATTACTGTTTTCGGCGAACAAATTCCGTCAATGGCGGAAAGCCTGAACAACTGGATAGCATCGCTGCCGTTTGTACAGAATTCGGGAGTGGATATATCCAAGTTTTTGAGCGAAAACTTGCTTACCGTTGACCGGTTCGTGAATATGTTTGACCTTAACAATCTCGATAAATACGTAAAATCGGTTGCGAATTTCGGAAGCACTCTGTTCGATGTGTTTATGGGAATAATCATATCGATATATATGCTTGCCGGGCGCAAGAATATCAAACGTGAATTTTTACGCTTTTGCCGCGCATATATGCCCAAAAAACATATGTCGCGCATAACTTCGTACACAAAGATGATAGCGGATTTTATCAAGCGTTATATCGGTTGTCAGGTTCTCGATTCTTGCATCGTGTTTACGCTGTGTCTTATTGTACTCAGCATAATGAGAACCGAATACGCCTCGGTCATTGCGCTTATGATAGGTGCATTTAACCTTATCCCATATTTCGGTGCGATTGTGGCAGTATTCATATCGGCGCTCATCACGCTTGTCACAAGCGGATTTATGAATGCGATTGTGCTCGTTGTTGTTCTGATTATCGTTCAACAGCTCGATGCAAACCTCATTCAGCCGAGATTGGTAGCAAGCTCGCTTGCCATAAAGCCGCTTTTGGTTATATTCGGCGTAATTATCGGCGGCGGTCTGTTCGGCGTTCTGGGAATGTTCATCGGTGTTCCGGCCGTTGCGCTTATCAGCAACATCGTCACGGATTTGGTCGATAAGAGAAATGCGGCGAAAAGTCCTGCCGATACTGCGGATTTACATACCGCGGATGAATAATGAATCCAAAACGGCGGATACTTAAAAATGAAGATGTTTAAAGATTGAACCACAGGAGGATTTAACGTGAAAACCATAAACTTACACAACGGCGTTGACTTGCATATAATAGACGCGCCCAAGTTCAAAACAAATTTGATGAGCGTATATATAAACATTCCGCTCGAGAGAGAAACCGTTACAAAGGCGGCACTTTTGCCGTCCGTATTAAAGCGCGGATGTACAAAATATCCGACAATAAAAGAACTTTCGCATCGTCTTGACGAGCTATACGGCGCAAGCGTGTCGGCAGGCGTGAGAATGAAGGGTGACGGCGAGGTATTGTACTTTTCGGCGGAGTATATATCCGACAAATTCGCGGATGAGGGTATAAGCCGTGATATGGCGGAATTTATCCGCGATTTCATATTTTCGCCGATCTGTGAGAATGGCGGATTCCTAAAATCGTATGTTGACGGCGAAAAAGTCAACCTTAAAAACGCGGTTTTGGGATTGGTGAATGACAAGAGGGCATATACCGAATTCAAATGCCGCGAGGCAATGTTCGGCGGCGAGCCTTACGGAATGTTTGAGGCAGGATATATCGAGGACTTGGACGGAATAGATGAAAAGAACCTTTATGATTTTTATAAAGAGGTTTTAAGCGGCGGCAAGGTCGATATTTTTATCAGCGGAACGGTTGACGAATCGATAATCGGCTATGTGAGCGAAATGCTTGCGAAAGAGTTTGCCCCGCGTGACGCCGAATATATTCCGACAAGCACAGCAAAGCTCAAGGGTGGCAAAGAAAGACTTATAACGGAAGAAGCCGATACGGTGCAGAGCAAGCTTTGTATCGGTATGCGGTCCGGAATAAACGCTCTTGACCCAGATTATACGGCGATGGTTCTTGCGAACTGTATCCTCGGCGGAAGTCCGTTCTCAAAGCTTTTTATGAACGTACGCGAAAAGCTCAGCCTTTGTTATTACGCCGCGGCGCGGTATGCGATGATGAAAGGTGTATTGACGATAAGCTCGGGAATCCAGACCGAGAATTTTAAGGCGGCGTATGACGAGATAAATGTACAGATTGAGAATATGAAAAAGGGCGAAATCAGCGACTTTGAAATTTCGTCCGCAAAGAAGTATTTGAGAAACGCTTATAACTCGATAAATGACAGTCTGAGAGGAACGGAGGACTATTATTTGAGCCAGGCAATTTTGTCAACCGACAAGAGCATTGACTCCCTGCTCAATGAAATAGACAGGGTTTCGGCGGACGATGTATGCCGCGTTATGAATAAGGTCGAATGTGATGTTGTTTACTTTTTAAAGGGAACGGCGGCACAGGAATAATGTTCTTTGCGTTTTGGTAAACGAGAGCCGCGACGGCTTTGCCGCAGGAGCGGCGGATAAGGAGAATTTGAATATGAATACACAAAGATATATAAATAAAGAACTCGGCGAAGAAATGCTCTCGGCGGTACACGAGAGCGGTCTTAGGGTTTATGTTTTCCCAAAAAAGGGCTTTTCGAAATACTATGCAATATACGGAACGGAATACGGGTCGCTAAACCGCACCTTCAAGCCGCAAAACGAGGATAACATGATAACTGTTCCCGACGGAATTGCGCACTATCTCGAACACAAGATGTTTGAGGACGAAAACGGCGTTGACGCATTCGAGAGATTCGCCGAAACGGGCGCGTCCGCGAATGCGTACACTTCGTTTGATTTAACGGCGTATTTGTTCTCGTGTACGGACAGGTTTTATGAAAATCTCGATATTCTGCTTGATTTTGTGAATCATCCGCACTTTACCAAAGAGAATGTTGCAAAGGAACAGGGCATAATCGGGCAAGAGATAAAGATGTATGACGATGATCCCGAATGGCGTGCGTTTTTTAACACCTTGCCGGCGCTTTTTAAAAACAACCCCGTTAAAATTGATATTGCCGGAACGGTTGAAAGTATATCGCATATCACCCCCGAAATATTGTATCAGTGCTATAACACGTTTTATAACCCGGCAAATATGCGCCTGATTTTGGTCGGAGATGTCGATATTGATGAGGCGATGAAGTATGTTGACAAGCACTTGGCGAACAAGGCGAATCTCGGCGAAATAGAGAGGATGTTTGTTGACGAGCCGCACGAGAGAGTGCGCGAATACACCGAACAAAAACTTGCCGTTTCACAGCCGATGTTCAGAATCGGGTTTAAAGACAACAGCCCGAGAATGAGCGGCGATGAACTCTTGAAAAAAGAGATTGCAACCGAGATAATTCTCGATGCTGTTTTCGGAACGGGCAGCGATTTATACCTCGATTTGTATGAAAAGGGTCTGATTGACTCAACGTTCGGCTGTGAAACCGAGCTTGAATACGAATACGGCTTTACCTTAATCGGCGGCGAGTCGCAAAAGCCGAAAAAAATATACGAAATAATCAAGAATAAACTTGCCGAGCTTATCAAAAACGGTATCTCAAAAGAGGATGTCGAGAGAGCGAGAAAGGTCTTGATTTCTCAAAACATTCGTATCTTTAACAATGTTGAGGCAATGGGAAATTCGTTTATGCACAGGCTTATGAACAACCAAAATCCGCTCGGGTACAAAGAGGTTGCTCAAAGCGTGACGTATGATGAGATACAAAAACGGCTCTGTGAGCATTTTGACCCGAATAACTGTGTGCTCTCTACCATTGTTCCGAATGAATAAAACTAATCGGCGGTGTGCGGTGCGGCGGCCGGTTTGCACCGTATGTCACCATCGATGGCGAAACGGCATAAAACAGCCGTTTCGGTCGGATGCCCCAACATCTCTTGTCGACTTTTGCTCTGCGGATAAGAGAAATTTCCTTATTATATATGTCGGCGCAGAGCGACGGAACGGAGATTCTTATGATAAACACCATATCCTTTCCGCATCTCGGATTGAAATTCACCCTGAGCCGTGTTGCGTTCAGCATCGGCGGCTTTCCCATATACGCATACGGTTTGACTATCACAATCGGACTTATTTTGGCGGTGATTTACGGATTTAAACAGTGCAAGCCCCAAAAATCGGGTGAGAAAATCACCGACGGTTTGGGCGTTGACGATTATCTCAATATGCTGTTGCTTGCGATTCCGATTTCGATAATATGTGCGCGGATTTATTATGTTGTGTTCAGTTTTGACGCATATAAAGACAATCTTTTGAGTATTTTTGATATACGCGGCGGCGGTCTTGCGATATACGGCGGCGTTATCGGCGCGGTTTTGACGATATTTGTGTATTGCCGAAAGAATAAAATAAATATGGGAACGGTTCTTGATATTCTTTCAATCGGACTTTTGATAGGTCAGTCGATAGGCAGATGGGGAAATTTTGTGAACGGCGAGGCTTTCGGCAGCGAAACGACTCTGCCGTGGGCAATGACGATAGAACAGGGCGGAGCGGTTATTGCAAACAGCGTTCACCCCACGTTCTTTTATGAATCGCTTTGGAACGCAATAGGAATAGCGGTACTTATGATTTATAAAAAACATACACGTTTTCGAGGCGAGCTGTTTTGTGCATATCTTGTATGGTACGGAATCGGACGGACGATAATTGAGGGTTTGAGAACTGATTCGCTCTATCTCGGTCCGCTCAGAGTGTCACAGGTTTTGGCGGCGGTTACCGCCGTTGTCGGTGTGGTATTGATTATCAGAGGAAGAAGAAAAGCGGCGAACTCCACAGACATTCACGTATAAACGGTTTGGCGGTGTCACGAATTATCAAACCATATACGTCAAAATATTCAATATATTATAAATTTTTGCAGGGGCGCCTCGTCAACGCTTGATTTGCTTGCTCGAGTTTCATCACGATAAAATTCATCGCTTGCGGTGAGGCGTTTCCTCATTCCAAAAAATTTCGGGCATAACCCTCATTCTTCGGGAACCCTGATTTGTATTTTTATGTGATTATCAGCATAATTTGTGCCGTTTGTTGGTTTGTCCGGACGGCGGAAATCACAAAAAAATTAACTCATTCAAAAAACGCGGTATATTATTTTCACCGCGTTTTTTTAGTATGACGGGCATATCAATGCTCTGTGGTGAAATTGCACCTAGCCGAAAGAGAGTAACCCGAACCCGCCTGAAAAGGCATAATTTCGGCATCTTT
>URAN01000051.1 GCA_900545865.1 uncultured Eubacteriales bacterium | reverse complement strand
CGCCGCTGCGGAGATTATGGCTCCGATTATCGTTTCCATAGCTACACCTCGCAATCATCTTCGGACATAAGGGATTGGTACTCTGTTTCGGTTATTTCACGCCATATACTCTCATCCGCATTACTTGCCGGATACACATCTTTTGCATAAATTTCACCGTCCGTGAGGTATTTCCCCTCGCTTGCCGTAAGTTTTTTCCTTATAGTCACGTTGTCTTTCATATGTTATCCCCCTTATGATAATGCTATTGTCCAATTAGCTTTTGTTGCGATTAATGTTGTCCACTCTTCGGACGTCGAACCGTCAGCCACACCGCTCGAAGTCTCAAAAGCATTATTTACTGCTGTTTTTGAAAGCTGAACCTTTAAAGCATTCGTTGTATCTGATAAGGCGTTTATAACGGATATAATAGATGCTTTAGAGAGTTTTGTTGAATAATGTAAATCCATTCCGTTTGCTTTTATCGTACCGGTCATTGTTAGGTTGGTTAAATCTGTACAATTGTAAAACATATGAATAAAGCTTGTACCATTCGATGTATCAAGTTGTGGTATTGTTGTCAGGGCAGAACAGGAGTTAAACATATAGCCAAAGTTTGCACCTTTTGATGTGTCAAGTTGTGGTATTGTTGTTAATTTTAAACAACTGCGAAACATATAATTAAAATCTGTACCATTCGATGTGTCAAGTTGTGGTATGTTTGTTAAATCTGTACAATTTACAAACATACTACTGAAGTTTGTACCACCTGATGTATCAAGCTGTGGTATCGTTGTTAATTTTGAACAGCCACTGAACATATAGTTAAAGTTTGTACCACTTGATGTGTCAAGCTGTGGTATCGTTGTCAAGGCAAAACAATAGCCAAACATACTACCGAAGTTTGTACCCTTTGATGTATTAAGCTGTGGTATTGTTGTTAAATTTGAACAGGAGTTAAACATATTGGCAAAATTTACGCCCTTCGATGTGTCAATCAATGGTATAGTTGTCAAGGCAGAACAGGCACTGAACATACCGCTAAAGTCTGTACCACTTGATGTATCGCTGTATTTAAGTTTTGCGACTAAATCATTGCGGTTATTATGATAACTAAAATAACGCCAATCTGTCCATTCAGGGTTAATTACACTTGTTCCGCCTGATTCAATGTCATTAACCTTATTAATTAATTCCGTTGTGGTTTCGGTTCCCTCTGCTGACACACCTTTACTCACAAGGTTAGTTGCAAGTCTGTTATTCAATTCTTGTATTCTTGTTGTTACACTCATAATCAGTCCTCCCCGAGTAATGCCATTGCCTCTGTGTTATACTTTTCGATCGCTGCTTTAATTGTATCATCGACATACTTTTTCGTTGCTGGTTGATAATCGCCTGTCGGGGTAAACGCTGCCGTGTTGGTCTTTGTGAGGACATCGTTCGAATCCGCTTTATTTGCAAGGCTGTGTACTTTATTACCCGATGTACAGGTTACGTCCACAGAGGTCGAGAATCCAGTTATCGGGCTTATCGTGTATGCCCACTTGTTCGCGCCGAGCTGTCCGATTTTTATATCACCTCTGAACGTTCCGTTATACGCCGCAACCGAAGCACTGTTTTCAAGTAAAAGGTTTGCGCTCGAATTTATTATATCGTTTGTACTGTCGTATGTGAGATTGTCCAATACATCACCGCCGCCGCTTGATTTCACCTCATTTATCGCCGCAACAATCGAGGATTTATCGGTTGTTGTGAGGTCGGATAACGCGCCAATATCGGCACTGTTTGCCTTTTCGGATAGCTTGTGAGTGGCGGATTTGCCATTTCTTCCGAGTGTCAATATTATATCGTCCGGTTTAATATTTATACTGTCGGTAGCGCCCGATACGCCATCACCGTCTATAAGATATAGTTGGTTTTTCGCAAGCCTCGTTCGCCACGGTTCGACATCTTTACTGCTAATTGATATTCCTCCCCCGTCTATTTTGACGTTTTCGGCACTGTCACCTTCTGTTACCTTTATAATTTTACCTTTCGCAAGCACAACATCGCCCGATTTTAAAAATACATCCGACGTGTTGGCTTTTTTGGAAAGATAGTGAGTTACAGGGGAACCTGTATCATCGTCCATCCGTGTAGTAAAAACGTCTCCAACATTAACGCCCACGTCTCCGCCACAATGAATACCGTGTTCAGCGTCTATCGCCACAGCTTGTATGTGAGTGGCTTTGATTTCTCCATCAAACGAAAGACGGTCAGAACCTTCCATTTGTGAATACTCCAAATTATCCGCCACGCCACTATCAATCAACGACTTACCGCTTACCTTATCTACCTTTGTGTCAAGTTTGGTGTCTGTCGAATCAAGTTTTGCCTTGACCGTTTCCGTATCGGAATAATCAATCATATCCGCCGTATGCCTGTCAGCCGTGCCGTCAATATGCTTATTCACCGCTCCGAAAATTTTTACAAAGTTGTTTTCAACCTTTTTCCACCAAGTTCTCAGCCGTTCCTTTCCGCTCGTTGCCCTTTCGGGCGTGTATTTGTCTGCCATTTTTAAAACCTCCTGTTTTGATTTTTAATTATTTCGAATATCTTAATTTAATCATACTTTAAATTAATTCCGTTTGCATCGGATGTTCGCACCACTTCTTCTATCAAACCGTTTCTTATCTTGAATTTAAAACCGTTCACAACAACGTTGCCCGTCGGGGCATATTTATAGGCTAAACGTATTTTGGTATCCGCAAAATCCCAATCGCCCCAACATTTTGTAGTGGCGTATTCGCTCCCCTCGACAACCTCAAACGCTCGCCAAGTTGGAATATT
The DNA here is from genome assembly GCA_900545865.1 of uncultured Eubacteriales bacterium. Classification (GTDB taxonomy): domain Bacteria; phylum Bacillota; class Clostridia; order Monoglobales; family Monoglobaceae; genus UMGS1820. Next base: position 18,959 of record URAN01000051.1, on the reverse strand, counting down.
GGTTGATGATTCGGCTTTGTTTTCATCATATGACGTATTATTTACGGCAAAGGCGGTTTTCCTCTTTCCGCTCTCTGTAAACGAGTGTAAATTCAACGCCGGTATGCCGTCTATGTATAGCATAAAATTTGTTTCATCTTTATCCTCGTTCGTAAAAACTCTCAATCCGTGTCTTACCCATTTGCCGCCCGAATATTTACTTCCGAGAATCGAGTCACCGTCTATTTCGTATCCGCATTCACCCTCGACCGCTTGTGTTGTATCTAACGAACCTTTCAAAGTCAAGCCGCCGTAGCTGTTGAGCGATACCGTTTTATCTTCCTGTGCATTATATAGATTAAACACATAAACGCCCCCGTCCAATCCCATTTTAAGGCGGATGTTTCCGCCATTGTCTTTCATCGTCATAAGATTCCCCGAAAGTGTGGTTTTTCCGTCATTCGACCGAATCAAAACATTCGATGTGTTAAGCGTTCCCGTTGTCAGCTTGTCAGCGGTAAAACCGCTCCAATCACCGAACGCCGACCACACCCAATCACCGTTGGAATTCTTTCCGTTCGCCATTGCTATAACTCCGCCGACCAACGCCAACGCTTGATTCGGGTTATTCGGGTTCACCCAAATATCACCGTAATCGTGAATTACCGTTTTGCGCTGTTCTTTCTCATTGCCGCTTATCGCCTTGTTCACAAGCGTGCTGTAGCCGCCTTTGAGATTTTCAAGCCACGACGGTTTGACCTCGCCGCGCTCGTTCACGGTACTTTGATATTTCAGGGACGTACTCGCCATTCCTTTAAATGTTTCCGCTATTGACTTCGGCGGACTTCCTACCGTGACCTCGTTTTTGTTCGGCTCAAACGGATAGATTTTGACCTCTGTCGCACGTTGCTTTGACGTTATGTTATATTGTCGGTCGATGACCGTCACAATATCGCCCAACCGTATCTCTTTGTCCTTGCGCTGTGCATAGCTGACCGTGACCGAATATTTCGGAATGTCCACCCTGTCGGGATTGTCCGCGCTGAAAAGCCACTGTGCCGCCGTCTTTAATTCGGTCGGGTTATCAATTTCCGAAAATTCTTCGTATCCCTCGCGTTCCCACGTTGTAATATTCTCGCTCTCGATATAATTCTTTGAGTTGTTCACCTTGCCTATCGGCATATCCTCTTTTCCGTAGGGATAAAGCCGCGTTATAAGCTCTGACGTGTCGCGCTTGACTTTCATTTCTTTTGCGTTGTACGCCGTATCGAGTCGTGCGCCCCTGTCGATACCTATCTGTTTCACAAGCGCAATATTATAGTTGTCAATGTATAATTCGCAATGATGCCGATACTTTTCAAGGGTATCCGTCAGATTCTTCATTGCGCCGAGCGGCGTAACCTTTGACACCTCAAAGAAGTCCGTCAAATCCGTCACCCACTCCATACCGAGAGCAGCAACCTCGCCGACCGTCATAACCCTAACGGGCGTGCCCTCAAAGATTTTACACATTATCGTATACGGCGATTTCCCTATCATATCGGCTATACGCACAATGTGCTTGTATGCCGCGTCTTGATATATCGCCGTTGCCGTGATTTTATCATCGTCTATCGTCTTTATCCTATATCTCTGACCTTGTATATCACAAATATTCTCGGGCGATAAAAGCGGCATCTTTTCATCTGACGGGTGCAATGTGAATGTCAGTTCACAATCACCGCTAATATTCCGAGAAACACACACATCGCGCGCGTTTTGTATCGCGCCCAAACCGCCGCTTTTAAACGTTTTTTCATTATGCGGATATATTCTTATGTAATCACGCATTATCATCACCCCCTAAATTGTCCGCTCCGTAAAAGTACGGTGCGGCATATATAAACTCAATGCTTCCCGTTATCGAGGTATTGACCCATATCGCATTTTCGCCCGGCTGTAATTCAGGAAATTCCGAATATGTATCGGTTGTGTCAACAAGATATGACGTTATGTCCGCCCCCTCACACGTCACCGCACATTCTTCACAATCCACAATTGCAAACTTTCCGCCGTTTAAAAGATTGTTTGACGGAAATTTAAGCGTAAACCCTGTGCCGTTTACCTTTATTGTGATTGTGTGCGCTCCGCTGTCCGTCTGACCCGTGATGTATATCTTGGGTCGCGCGGCAACATCACCCGTATTCGTATGCGTGAACGAAAAATATCCCGTACTCGCCATCTCGTACACATTATCATCACCGAAATCAAGCGGCACATCACTGTCTATCGGAATATCGCTGTCAATCTCTATGCCCGATGTATCGAATAAAAGATTGTTAAACGGTCGGCATCTGAACTGTACCGTAAATTTTCCTGCGCGATATAATTCAATTGAAACATTTGATAAATCTATCGGTTTTGCCCGCCACCGCACAAGCGGCATATCGTCAAATATCAAATCGCCCCACGAACCGCAAAGCCATTTGACCGCCCTTGTTATAACCATATTTGTATCAACCAAATCGGGCGTTATCGCCATAAATTCAATCTCAACAATCTTATCATCATAAAAAAGCCGTCCGCCGCTCTCGCTATAGTCGAGATTACCGTCACGATATAAAATCGTTTCTTCCGTTGTCCGCACGGGCGGCGCGGCAGGGCGCGTCTTTGTTTTTGCGATAAGACCGACCTCGCCGCTGTGTACCCCTCTGTATCTTATTCCGTATTTCAAACTATCTCCTCCTTCCGAACAACATCATCGACAGACTTCCCAATCCAACACCCAAAGCCGCCGCTTGCAGGTCGGCTCTGTCACGAATGTTGTTCGCAATGTTCTGCGTTGAATTGTCGTAGTTATTTATGACCGTCGGACGTTCGTCCAGTTTTTCAAACAGCCGTGCGGCAAAGCTGCTGAAACTCTCGCCGAAATCGCTCATATTGCTTACAAGTGCGCTTATGTTGTCGTTTGCCGCCGCCGCAATCTGCCGCGTTTGGTCGGATATAACCGCGATACCGCCGTATTTCAAAAGCTCATCCTTAAGCCCTGCAAGCTCGTCAATCTTGTCTTGTTCCATTTTGTCATACTGTGCTTGCATTCGGTCGAGCTTTTCGCTGTTGGCGGCTTGTATATCCTCAATCTTTTGTTCGCGCGACAGCCTTGTGTATTCTTCGTTCAGGCTCTTGTATTTGTCAATACCCTCTTTTGTCTGTGCGTATTTAAATACGGCAATCTGTTCCGCAAGCTCGGACATATCCGCTTTTCTGTCCTCTGTTGTCCACGCGTCACGCATATTTTGAACTTCGTCATCAAGGGCGGTTCGCGTGTCCTCAATCGACTGTCTGAATTTTTCAAGTTCATCATCAAGCTCATCTTGCCGCGCCTTGTAAATTTCCATTCGTGCTTCATCGGCATAACGCAGAGCAGATTGCCGCTCATTCGCCGACAGATTCATATCGTGCGAATTCTCGATTTCACGGTCAAGCCGCGCCTGCCAATACTTTAATGCCGATTTGTGACCTGTGCCGTTAAAGCCCCAGCCGTACACTTCCGATTGCCGCTGATAAAAGTCCGCGTCATCGCGCCATTGGTTCACCTCGTCCGCATACGCACTCATAATCTTTTCGTTATAGTCCTGTACCTCTTTGAGATACGTTTGATAATCGATTATGCCCTGTGCGAAATATTCGTTTGTGCGCTGTTTTTTGCGGTTGAGTGCCGATATATAATCTTCCGTTGACATCGCATTATAGTCACGCTCGTGCTGAATCCAGTTGTCTGCGTCCTCTTTGTATGCGTCAAACATATTACTTCCGAAATTCTTCAAAAACTCGTTCTTTTCCTCAACGCTTTCATATACACCGTTCGCCAAATCTTCTTCCGCACGGTCAAGGACACGCGCATAAGCGGCAAGCGGCGAATCGCCTATCTCATCCCAATCCCCTGCGATTGTGTGGAATCTGATATATTCTTCCGACGCGTCATTTAACGCCTCTGCGCTCTCTTTCGCCATTCGCTTGTTATATTTGGTAATATCAAGCGTTGCCTTGCGCCACATCTCGTCATTGCCGTCAAAGTGTTCATCGCGGTATGTTTCAAGCCATTTATAATAATGCTCCTCACTGTCAACGCCCATATCAAGATAAAATTGCATCGTTGCCATTTCTTCATCCCACATATCCTTTGTGGATGCGACAATTTCTTCTTGAATATCCTTTACCGCTTCGGCATCGTATGAGAATTTTTTCATCATCTCGTCCCAGTGTTCGAGAGCCTCAAACGCCGAAACATTATTGACCTTTGTATAATGCGCCCAATCGTCCTGTGCGTTTTCCCACTCCTTATTATCCTTGCCTCGTGCGTATCGGCGCAGCCCTGCCATAGCAAGCATTTCCTTTGTCTGACCTGCCGTATACACCTTTGCGTGCCGGGGCAAAGGCAGAACAACGTCACGCCCCTCGAATATATAACCCTTGCCGTTTACCTCGACAAGCTCTCTCGGGTCGGAAACACCCCTTTGGTCGTTAATCATCGCCATTCCGCCCTTAAAGTCCTGTGTACCTTTGGCTTTAGGCTCACCCTCAACAACAGCTTTGTACACTACAATTGCATTTTTATTCGGTGGTGACCAATTATCGACCGATGAACTGTCAACGCCGTATTTTGCTGTTCCTGTTTTTTCATCAGGCTGATAATTGTCTACCTCCGCACTATCAACTGCCATTTTAACCGTTGTTGTCGTATCGACCTCCTTTGGGATTTCTGCTACTTTCTCGCCTGCTTCGTTGAGAACGTCTATATTACCGTTAGCGTTTACCTGCAATGACACCGCACCAAGTCCTTCGAGATATTGCACTTGATTTCCTGCATCATCAAGAACGGATACATCACCCTCTGCCGTAATTTTCACGGTTGTTCCGTTTGAGGTTTGTATTTCCTGTATCTTTCCCGACACATCATCCAATAATTGTATATCACCGTCGGCGGTTATCTTTATACTGTGGTTGCCGTCTATCTCGCCCAAATTTCGGGCAAACTCCGTCATATCCTTTGAAATAGCGTCAAAGGCTTTTTTATTGTCTTTCGGTATATCGTTTATGCTCTTAAAGCCGTTTTTCAAAAGTGCTGCGCCTTTTGCAATGTCGCTGTTTGCCGCTCCGAATTTTTGCATTGACCTTACATAATCGTTCACCATATTATTGAGGTCATCGCCGCCCTTTTTAAAGGCTTCATCCCACTTTATACCGTTAAACGCCTCTGCGGCTATCTGCGCGTAACCGTGCATATCAAGTCCTGCACGCTTTACCGATTCGGAAATTTTATTAAAATGGTTCTCAACCGCTTGAACGTCATTCTCTTTGACAGCTTGCGCCAATAATTCGCTCTGCTGATTTGCAAGTTCCTCATTTATAGCGATGTATTCATCGTGCGCCGCTTGAAGGCTGTTCATCTGATTTAAGTAAGATTGCATTTGCGTTTCAGACTTTGCCAATTCCTGCGAAAAACTAAACTCGCCGCGTTGCAACTGCTGAAAAACATCATTACCCAGTCCACACTGTTTTACAATTTCTTGTAAACCATTATCAAATTCTTCCTGTGAAACATTCGCCTTTTCCATTGTGCTGTAATATGTTTGAACAGCTTCGTTCAATTTAACATATTTATCGTGGGCATCTCTCGCTTTATTGAAATTATTCTCCGCCGTAACATAATCGGAAGCGTATGAATCAAACTTTGGCTGTAAATCTTGTAGCCGCGATGTTTGCCGAGAATATTGCATATCATATTCGTATTTTTTTAAATCTTTTATTTTCGCAACAGTTTCGTCTAAATTCGAATTATCGGACTTAATCTTCAAATTATATTCTTTTTCAAGCAATGCGGCTATCTCTTGTATTTTCTGCTTTGCCTTATCAACCTGTTCTTGGCTTGACTCGGGATTTTTAATAACAGCATTAAAATTTTTCAACTGATTTTGTATGTCTGATAATTTTTTATATGAATTATATGACTTTTTCAGCTGTTCCTGTTGTTCCGATAACCCGTCCGTCCACGCATAATTTGACTTATACCACGAATCATATGCCGCTTTGCCTATCTTTACGGCGGCTGTCACCGCTATTATCCCTGCCGCCGCATACGGTGCCGCTCCTTTTATTGCCGTGAGTGCAGGGGCAAATTTGGCTAATACTCCGCCTGCCTCTTTTGCCTTTTTTATCTTCGCAAAAGCGTCAGCGGTGTTGCCTATGCCTTTAATTACTCCCGATGTTGCTTTCCCTGCCGCACCAAGACCTATTACCCATTTGCCTGTGGTAATAAGAGCCTGTTTTTGACCGTCGCTCATATTTGCAATGCCCTGTGCAAAATTCTTTATATCCGTAACACCGTTGTTGATTGACGGTAAGAATGTTTCACCGAGTGAGCGACCTGCTTCAACAAGATTATTTTTCATAACCTGTATTTGGCTTGCCGTTGTGCCGGCTTTATTTTCAAACTCGTTCACAAGGGCGGTGTTTTCGCTCCACGCATTATTTGAACGCTGCAAAGCGTCCGTCAAAAGCTGAATACCTTGCGGTCCTGCAAGTTTTTGCAGTGCCTGTAAATCTAGAATGTTGTCAAACCCGAGATTCTTAAGAGTTCCGACAAGGTCTTTTGATTTTGAAAGTCCGTCAACAAAATCTTTAAATGTTCCGCTAGCGTCCTTTTTCCAGCCCTCTGCGAATTCTTTGGTGGTCTTTCCCGATACTTTGGCAAACTCACCGAGTAATTTTCCGCCCGTTGATACCTGAGTTTGAATATCCATCCATATACGCGATATAGAGCTTCCACCCGCCTCCGCTTCAACACCGAGCGAGGACAGCGCCGTCGAATAAGCGAGAACATCCTGCGCCGATATACCGACCGCCGTACCCGTTGCGCCCATACGCTGTGCCATTGCCGCAATCTCGGCTTCGGTTGTTGCGAAATGGTTACCCAAATCAACGATTGACGAACCTAAGTTTTGAACCTCACCTTGTGAAACGTTGGCAACGTTCATAAACCGTGCAAGGGTTTTTGCGCCCTCCTCGCCTGCGAGGTTTGTTGCGCTTCCCATCATCGCCATTGTTTCGGTGAATGCCGAAATGTTCTCGGTCTTTATACCGAGCTGTCCGCCTGCCGCCGCAAGCTCCGTCAACTCTGCCGTTGTCTGCGGTATTGCGCTGTGACCGTTTATGTCAACCGTTGTCATATCGATTATGTCTTGTTTGATTTTGTTCAGCTGTGCGTCTGTGCCGTCAACAGTCTTGCGAACATCCGCAAAGTTGTTATTAAAATCGATTGCGAATTTCGCCGATGCAACCGCTCCCGCCGCCATTGCCACCCCTGCGACCTGAAAAGGCTTTGTGAGTGTGTCTACGCCCTCGCCGAGTTCCCGGTATCCCTTTGCTTTTTCTTCAAGTTTTAATCTTTTTTCTATTTTCTCTACTTCTTCAAGATTGCTCGCATAAGTTTTGTATTGCTTTTCCGCATCAGCAACCGCATTGCGTGATTTTTCGAGTGAATTTTTCTCATTTTGTAATGCTGTTCGATGTTCATCTATTGACTTGCCTACATCCCTATGCTGTTTCTTTACTGCTTCAAGCTCGGTTTCCGTCCATTCGATTGCCCTGCGGTTATCCTTGTATGCTGTGCTGTTTTTATCCAAATTTTTGCTTGATGCCTTAAGCGCATCGATTTCTTCTTGCTTGCTGACGGCAAGATTGTTCAGTCTGCCCCTTTGCTTTTCAAGACCCGAAATATTATCTTGTATAGCCTTGCTGTTCTTTTTGTACTCTTTTTCCGTCTGCGCAAGAACCGCTCTTTTCTCATCAAGAGCCTTTTTCGATTGTTCTACCGTTTTAGCAAAACCACCCTGATTCAATGCCGCTTTTGCGATTGATTCTGCTCCCTTGCCGCCCGACCTTTCGAGCCGTGACAGCTGTGATTCAACTCGGCTTATCGCGCTTTCCAAATCGCTCGTATCGCCGCTTATTCTGACGTTTAATTCCGCATCTGCCATTTAAAACACCCCTTTATTTTGAATTTTGTGTATGAAAAAAGCGCCTACTTTTTGTAGACGCATAATATTCAATTTTAATTTTATCTTTATAAATCTGCCGCCGATAAGCTCATTACATTTCCCTGTTCTATATCGTCCTCCGCTTGCCTTATCGCCATAACTTCATCGGGCAACGGCGCATCGGACGGTATAAATTTAATCAACACATTATATATTGTGTCTGTATCGTTTTCATTCAACAAATCTATTAAGTTGTGTAATACTGTCTTTCCCATAAATAAGACCCCCTTACTAAATTTATCAAGGGTTTATTTGCTTATATGCAAATAGCTTTTTAATGCCTCTTGCAAAAATCCCGAAAAGTTTATATTGTGGTTCTCTGCCTCTGCGTTGAGCCAGTACGGAATTGTAAGCGTTTTTTTGATACAGCGATTTTTCACCCTGTCGCGCACGGGCGGCATAAATACATCAACAAGCATAAGTACGCCGCCGTTCGTGTCTATATCCTGCGGCTTTGACGGCTCGGGTATTTCGTCGTTGTCGAGTTCCATTCCGCAAAGGTGTACCCCTAACGCCTCACGTGCATTTTTTACCGCTTCTTCCGTTGTGTCCGCACAAGGACAACACCCGGGCAGGTCGGGAAAATCAATTGATATTCCGTCCTCATCATAATAAAACACAGCAGGATAAATATATGTGTCTTTCATTATTAAAACCTCCATCCGATAAATAAAAAGGGGGAAACGGGCATTATTCAAATTTAATACCCGCTTGTTTCTCAATGCTTTTAAGTGTTCCTGTCGGAATATGTTTTTTGGGGTGTGTTATTGTAACTTTACCCTTTTTCAGCTTATGCTTAAATTGGTGGTGGTCACCGTCACAAGCTATCTCAAACCAACCGTCTGCTTTAAGTATCTTGATAACTTCCCTTGAAGAATAGCTTTTCATCTGTTATCCCCCTTATATTATATATTATACCACGTGTTATAATACGTGTCAATATCTTTTTTTAATTTATCGGACGTTTCTCACTCCCCATAGAACCATTTAAGTTCATCGGGGATATTTTCTTCATCTTCGCTGTCGTTCAATCCGTCAAGCACCTTAAACAAAAGACTCGGCGGCTGTTTTGCCACTGTGTCCGGCAAAAGTTTATAATATTTAAACATCAATGTATAAATATCCCTCAATCCCTTGTCGGACTTTTTGTGTTTTTTGGTTTTGCCTTTGACATATTGTTAAGCTCGGTCGTGTATATATCCCATAACTCGTCACACAACACACCGAGTTCGGTAACATCCGCGTTTTCTATTACGTCATTCGTCACCTTTGTTCCCTCGAACAAATAAGGGATTGCGTTCGCACAGATAGAGAATTTTCCCTTTGTCTGATACGCGTGTACATCGTTCATAAGACACAATGCCTCAAAGTCGAACGGGCGAGATACAATGACCTCGCCCCCGACATTAAAGGAAAGCGTCCGCTGTTTTGCTTTCGCCATACCTTATCCCCTCCGATTAAACAGTTGTGTTTGACGGGTACCAAGTGAGAGATTTAAACCATTCCTCAACCGCCTTTTCTTCCGTCACCTTTTCGGGAAGATTATCGGTGTCGAGATAGTAATAATACATATCCCCATTATCCGTTGCAACAGCCGAATAAGTCGCTTTTGCGGTCTGTTTTTCCGCCGCACCCTCTGACGGCTTTGTCTTTGCGCCGACAGGTGACGCAAAACCGTATTTACCTTTGTAATATCTTACAAGGCGGTAATGTCCGTTTGATTTTGTAACCCTCCACGCAACGCCGAAATACGGTGCCTCCGTTTTCTTTCCGACCTCAACACCGTTGTCTTTGAGCTCAAGACCTCTCATCATCGCATCCACTTCGGGCGGAATATCCGCGTTTGTGATTTCGTGACCGAGCTTTTCGAGATAGTCCTCAACGTCATATGCGCCGTTGTCCGCATCGAATACATCGGTCGAGCCGTTGTCTGTCGGTGCAATCTCAACGGTACCGGGGATTGTTACCGCGTCTCCGTATGTGATTGCCTCCGCTGTGTCGCTTTTTACCTCAAATATAGTGTACATATCAACACCTATACGAGGCTTCGGTTTGTCAATTATTCTGCTTGCCATATAAATCATTTCCTTTCTTTTTATTGAGGTATTACCTCATAATTTGTGTTATTTGTTTGAAACATACGTGATGTTCATCACATCACGCGGTTATTCGTTTAATTACGCATTCCGAATTACGCATTCCGCATTATCCTACGCCTTTGATACGATTGTCGCATTGCCCGACTTGCGAGCCTTGCCGTCCGCCGTTACTTCCGCAACGGTTATTTTCTGACCGTTTGTGAGGGTCAGCTCATCGCCGCTGTTAAATTCCGTCCACGCCGATAAATCAGCGTCATATGTAACCGACTGTGCAGATGCCGCCGCCTTATACATAAGCCTGTGACCACCGATAACTTTGGGTTCTGCCGTAATCTTAGACTTGCCCGTTGCACTTCCCTCAACCGATGTAACGGTAAGAGTTCCGAGCGTGGGAACGGCATTCTTAAACGCCGCGAACGCGTCATCTTTGACAACAAGGAATCCCAAACGCATTGTTGCTTTAATCGCAACCATATCCTGTTCGGCAAGCGATAACGGCTTTCCGTCCTCGTCAAGCGTTCCTTGCAGTGTCGCTTCTCTCAAAATTTCGTAACCGATACCGTCACGGATTCCGACAATCGCATACTTCCACGCGCCCGTGATAAGGTCGCATTTTGCGTTATCCCACGCACCGTTGCGAACAAATTCAATCGGCTGTGCATAAAGCTCCGAGCCGCTTGTTCCGTTCACATATGCAGGTGCGCCGTTTGTATCGCGGAGCTTGCGCAATTGGTTCTTTACGCCTATTCTTCCGATATAGCCGTTCGGGTCGTATCCGTTTTCCTCTACAAGTGCCATTGCGTCCGATACGGCAATATCAATGTTCTTGTTGTCGGTGACGATCATCTCATTGTCGCTTATCGCCTTATACACATTGGTTGCAAAAGGCGAATTTGTACCGAAAAGGCACGCGCTGTCTATTGCGGTATAAAACGCCTCCGCAATCTGTGATTTAAGCTCCGAAAATACATTGATTGTCGTATCTTCAAGCTTTTCTTTTGTGACAGGGATAATAACCGCAAGCTTCTTCGCCTCGATTGTCGGGTGAATCCACTTGCTACCGCTTGTCTTGATACGCTCGCCCTCGCCTACCCAGTAAGCACCTGCGCCGTCTGTCAACACGTTAAACTTTTTCTTATCCGATGTCATTTTTTCGGTTTTTGCCATACGCAAAATCGATGAACCGCGCACGGTATCTTTGATTATATCCGTTGCCTGCGGTGTGGGAACAAATCCCGTCAATTCATTTTTTAAATAACTCATTCTTTAAATCTTCCTTTCTTTTTATCTGTGTAAATCATTAATCACATCGGCAAACCCCGACGAAACATTAAGATTTTCACCGTTTCCCGCTTTCGGCGTTGTACCGCGCATACGGTCGTTGACCGCATTTTGCAAGGCATCATTCCACGCGGTTTTGAATCCCTCAATGTTCGCTTTGGTTTCCTCTGCATTCTCGCCCACACACATTTTTGCAAAGCTGACAGGCAATTTATTTTCCGAAAGCTGTTTTACCGCTTCAAATTCAAGGCGTTCCGCCTCATATTTCGCACGTTCACTCTCAAACTTTTTCTTGTCGGTTTCAAACTTTGCCTTTGCCCGCTCGTCAGCGTTCATTTTCGCAAGCTTTTCACCCTCCGAGCGTGCCGAGTTGAGTTTATCGTCCAACTCCGCCGCCCATTTTGCCTGTGCCTGACTTACACGGCGGTCTACTTCGGAAATAAATTCCGCTTCTGTATAGGTTCTCGCCGTATTCGCTCCGCCCGTCTGTGTGTTGTTCTGCCCCGTTTGGTTGTTCTCTCCCGTTGCTGGTGTCGGCTGTGTGCCGTCTGCCCCGTTTGAACCCCGAAAAGTTGCAGTATTGTTCTCTGCCATTGTTTTTTACCTCCTGTTTTTGGCATAATAAAAACACCCGAATTTGGGTGTTTAATCTTTTTCAATTTTAATCTCTGCGCTGTCGGAGCAGGGCAACATCGCCAAACTCCCACGCCGCGACATATACCACGTCATATCTTGTGTCGCGTATCTCCGCAATCATACCCGATTTGAGTTTTCCGCCCGTCGGTTCGGAGTATATCCTCGCCGTGACTTCTTCCTCAATCCCGTATTCTCTTTGTGCCAAGCCGCCGTTGTACGGTTGAAAATCCGCGTCAAATGCCACGTCCTCGATAAATTCGGTATCATCGTCAACATATCCGTCATTTGTGTTGATGTATCCGATTTTGACCGTACAATTGTTAAATACGCTAAATGCACTCACTCGGCAATCGCCCCTTTCTTCGGCGGTACGGTTCAAGACGGCTGATAAAATCGTCTATCCAATCGCCGTTTGCGCCCGCTATGCCCTCATAGCTCACGGTTCTGTCACCTTGCTTTATCGATGTTACCGCACCGGTCGGTTCGGCTCTGCCATAACCGCCGCTTATGTATGCTCGGTGCGCCATTATCGGCAAGAGCGAAACAAGTCCGTCGGGAAAATCGTCACGTCTGCAATAGTTCACAACCCTGTCGATACATTCATCAATTATTATCATCAAAAGTGTGTCCTTTGTATCGTCCGCAATTCCCAACAATATCTTTAATTGTTTAAGCGTGTTTTCTTTGTTCATTATCCGTAAATCTCCTTTGCAAACCGCATTGTATAATGATAAACGTGGTTTTCCGCGCCCTTTGGCAAGTCGCGCCCGAGTTCGCGAATCCAACCGTTATTCTGCATTATCCTGTTTACCTTTTCTGCAATCTCGCCCGGTTGTGTTTTCTTCATCGCCCATATGTCGATCTGTACCCTTGACAGCTGCGCTTGTTCCGAATTATCCGCACGAAAGCTCTCTGTCGTTATCAAATCATAATATGAAACCGCCGGAAGTGTTCCGAAATCTTCGGGATATTGATAGCACACCCGAACGCCTTCACTTCTAAGCGGCGCAAGCAGCTTTTCCGTTATCCTGTTTACACTTGTCATATATTCTCACTCCTTAAATCTCGGCAAGCAATCCTTGTTTTATCGCCTCAACAACCGCGTCGCGCTGACTGTAAAGCGCGGGTATCAAAAACGGCTGCGGTACTTGACCCGTTGTATACACAAATCCGCCCGTCTTTTCGTTGTAATAAACCCAGCCTTTTTTCGACGTGTGCGGCTTTGAGCTGTCACCCTTCGAGCCTGTTCCAAACTCAACATATATTCCGTATTCGGCTGTCGGGCCGATAACAACGCTGTTTCCGCCCTCGCTCTGTACAACAATGCTGTTTGCAAGTCTGCCTGTGTCTTTCGGACAATTCGCCTGTGCCTCTGCTCTGACAACCTCGCCGCCCTTTAACAGGGCATTTTCTATATTACACAGCTTATTCAGTCTTGATGTCAGCGCATCAATTCCCTCAACATTTACATTTATCCGCATTGTATCACTCCTTTTGGGTACAAGAAAAGAGATTGCAAGTGCGCAATCTCTTGTGTGTCATTTTAATACGCGTTCGATGTCTGTAATAGGTACGCTCCAGAGTGTTTCCCAGTCCTTTGGTGAACTTCCTACATCAATTACAAATGTATCATCACCATTGATTTCTATAATATCTCCTTTACGTCCGTCTTTTAATAGCACCATATCATATTGCTTTATATCCATATCATTTCAGCTCCTTAATATACAAGGTAGTCATCTTGACGGTATCATGGTTTGCAATCCAACCGACAACTACATTTGCAGGCTTATTTTTCAATCCGTATAAAATAATCTTTTGCTCATATAAGTCACCCTGTGCATTTTTTCTCTTATACACACTCGGATATTTGCTTGCCTTTTTCAATATTTCATCTTTAAGTTTGTCATAATTATCGATGTCATATCCCAACCGACTTGTAAACGCTGCGCCCTTTGCCAATCCTCTTTCATGCGTGCCGCCGAACAGGTATTCCGTAAATTTTCTGTTATCCGCTGTCGCAGATAACGCATTAGGCAGTGCCAATTCCGGATTTTTAACAAGTGCGTTTTGTCTTTGATAGTCGAGTTTAACATATCGCCACCGTTCACTATCATTATACTTCATTTTTTGGAATAATTCAAGTGTTTTCGGCATATTTTCTTTACCTATACGTTCAACATATCGACTGTATTGTTCGCTGTCGGTATGCCGATTCTTATATGCCTTGATTGCCGTTTTCTTTTCCTGTGACAATCCCTCATACCATTCATTATATGTCATATCGCCCCGAACCTTATAATTTTTGCCCGTTTCGGGGTCACGGGCAAGTCTTGACGTGAGTTTTACATCACCGATGACCGTATAACACATACAATGCGGATGTATCGGCGGCTTGTTTTTGCCCTCGATACCCTCATCAATATTAAACGTCTTTCCGTCCAATGCCGCGCACACATCGCACGTCTTTGACCCGAGCGTTGCATAATATGTATATTTTTCTATGCCTATATCCTTATACGCGTCAAAACGCCCCATTTCGGTAAAATGCGTTGTTTCGGTCTGTATAAGCCGATACGCGTTATAGTATGTGTTGTTCGTTACCCTTGCAAGCTCCTGCGCCATATGCGGATAGCTTGAACCCTTAATAAGACCCTCCACGATTATCTTCTGCGCCTTTGCCGCCGTTTCCGCCGTGTTATCCCATACCCTTTGCGAGTAATTCTTACCGTGAAACGGTGATTTTACAACCCTTTCGATTGTGCGTTTCGGTATAAGCGAAAAGTCTATGCCGACATTCAATCCATTTGCAATATCGTCTATCGTGCCGTACCGCGCCGCTCTGTATGCATTTTCCAAATGCGGTTTAACAAGTGCCGCCGCAACTCCCGCAACTTTCATCAAGTGCATATACGCCCTCGATTTAAGCCATTCCATACGGTCTATCCGATAATCATATGCCGATACCGCGCGTGTTATCTGTGCTTGCCGTATCGGGTCGGGTGCGCTTGCTCCTATCTTTATCATCTCGGCTTTTAAATTTTCAACCTCTGTGCGGTTTAATTCATCGCGCGCCGACGACGTGCGCCTTATATCGCCCTCGATTTCGTCAAAAGCGTGTTTATAAAGCCGCATTATTCGGCTTATCGGCACTCTGTCACCGCTGTGTATTTGTTTTTCAAGCCGTTCGGCACGCCTGCGCCAATAATTACTGTTCGCCATTGTTATCATCGCCAAAGCGCATTAATTCGCGCTGTGTGAGTATCGCTTGCTTCTCGCTCTCCGCCTTTTCTTCCGCGACAAGTTTTGCTTCTTCTTTCGGGTCGCACACAAACGGCAATATCCCGAGCAAAGTCTCGGTCGATGCCATTCCGCGCAAGTTTCCGACTATCTGTGACAATTCAAGTTCGTTTGCCGGAAGGTTGCGCTTAAAGTGTATATCCACCTCGCAAGACGGCACAATCTTCATATTCGCTTTGACCGCAAAGAAATTTGAATACAGTTCAAAACGTTCTCTCAGTCCCTTTTCAAAGAGCCGCTCTTTATCCATTGTCAGCTGTTCAAACACAAGCAATTTATACTTTATCGCCACGCCCGATGTGTTATTGCCGAATTTCTCATCTGACAAATCGGGAACCATTGACGTTTGGTGAATATCGTCTTTTATTGCCTTGCGCAATACTTCGACATCGGTTTCACTCAAAACCTTGCTCAAATACTGTGCCTTTGCGTCCGTATCGCCGCAGAGGATTTTCTCACGGATAAGCTTTTTCGCCTGTTCGCTGTCTATGTCTATCCCGAGCAAGAGCAAAAACGCGTCAACAAACTGTACCTTATCATTCACACGGTCGGACATCAGCGTGTTATACGCGTCAATCATTGACATTTGCTGTTCAAAATCGCCCTGCCGCTCGTCATTGTTGAGATATTCTATAAACGGCACTGCGCCGAAATAATGCGGTTGGCTGTCAACAAATTGCAACGCCGATATATCGTGACCGAAATACGTATATATGTTTTGGCTGTCCGCCGCTATAACATTTATTCCGCTTTGCTGTCCGTTTATATCGAATTGCAAGTAATAATGTACGCCGAATAATTTGTTATGCGCCACCGTATCATCATATACAATAAAAGCATTGTCGTGTGTTGCCGCATATGATTTCGGGTTGCCGTCCTCGTCCGCGTACACCATTTCAATTCCAACGCCGCATATGCTCGCTTCTTTGCCGAGCTGTGTATCAACGCTGTTTATATGCTGTTCTCTGTAACAGTCAAGTACGGGCGTTATATCATATTTATCAAGCACGTCATACGTTATCGGATTGCCGAGCAGATACGACACCGCAACGGTCGTTATATACTTTGCCCAATTCGCCGCAACCTTATTGTTCGCCGCCGATTCACTGCTTTTTGTTCGGCTTAAAATATTATGCTTGCCGCGATAATATTCTTTCAGCATAACATATCTGTCTATGCCCTCCGCGTGCCGCTCTATGAGCCGTTTTAACACATCGGGCGTTATGCCGTCCTTTATGATTTCGGAATTAATATACATTGTATCACCTCTATAAACCGCCGAATACGCTTCGGTCGGGGATAATTATTTTCTTATGCTTGCGCCAGCCCTCAACACCATATCGCAGAGCTGCAATCGCATCATCAAATATCGGCACGGGTTCGTCCGTGTATTCGTCAAGTTTTTCATCTCTCTGCCAGCGCCATTGTTGCATTTCTTTGAGCAAGTTTTTACAACTCGGATGAATGTGTATGCGTCTGCCTTTGAGCCAGTCTATCTGTGCCTTGACCGATTGACCACCCTTTACAACGGCGCGCGCCTTATACCCTGCGCGGCACCACTCTTTTATTCGGTCGGGTTCGGCACTGTCGCACCACATACGCACGCCTTTGTCAAACTCACCCTCTGCAAGTCCGATTATCTCGGTCGTGTCCTTTTCGTGTACATAAAGTTCCTTGCACACCCACACATCACCGTCTTTAAAACCGAGCGCAAGAATCGCGTTTGCGTGATTGAATCCAAAGTCTTGACCCAACGCCACCGCGTCGAATCTGTCGGGCGATGTGTCAAATTCTTCCGCGCCGAAATTCGTAAAGATAAGCCCGCCCGTTTCGCCCCAGTCACCCAAGCCGTATATCCGATAGCCTTCCGGGTCGGTTTCCTTTCTTCTCATCATACGCCGCTTGTACGCTTCATCACAAAATCGGTTGTCAAGATATGTGCTGTGGTGCGTGAACACGTCCTCGTCCTCGCGGTCGAAATAATCTTTTTTTATCCAGTGTTCCGCCGATACGGGATTGAATGTCATTTTTATCTGATAAAACAACCCTTTCGGAAGTTCGCCCCTCAAACGGTCGTTGATTATCTCAAGGTCTTGTTTGGTGAGTTCGGTTGCTTCCTCAATCCATACATCCGTCAGTTTTCCCGTTGCAAATGTGATTGACTTTAGCTTTTCCCTCTGCCTATCATCATTCACACCGCGAAATATTATCTTGTTGCCGTTCGCGCACTGCATCGAAAGCGGATTGTTCGTTATCTTCCAAACGGACGATACACCCAATCGATATATTGCCGCCGTAAGTTCGGCAAACG
Organism: uncultured Eubacteriales bacterium; assembly: GCA_900545865.1. Taxonomy (GTDB): domain Bacteria; phylum Bacillota; class Clostridia; order Monoglobales; family Monoglobaceae; genus UMGS1820. The sequence continues at coordinate 1,275 of URAN01000051.1, read as the reverse complement.
TGCTGTCACGGTTCGTCACGTCCGATTTGCGGACGCAAACGAGATTGCGCCCCTTATCGTGCATAAGCCGCAATATGTACATCTGCGCCGTGTCAACCGATTTTCCCGAACCTGCCGAGCCTTTCATAACGATATAACGCTTTTTGCAATCGTGAACGGGTTTGAAAATCGGGTTAAACTGTGCATTTATAATCATTCGGCATCATCACCGTAATCAAAATGCACGTCAAAGCTAAGGTCAGCGTCAACCTTTGATTTTTCGGTATAAAGCGCGTAATACTTACCGAGCATATCCGCCGCCTTTAGCTTGTCCTTTTCTTCGGGCGGCTTGTCTACGCGTTCCGCTCCCATCGGCGTGGCAATGACAACCTGTGACCTGCTCTCGCCCCTCATTACCGATGTGAGATACTTTAAAACTTCGTCCGCCTTTGCTATACTCTCATCTTGAATCTTTTTGAGCTGTTCATCAAGATACTTTTTAATTGTAGTATTTTGTAGTAATTTGCTTGCGTTTGTATTTGCATACTTCGATGAATACCCTGCCCTGATTGCGGCTTGTGTCGCATTTAAATCAATCAGATATTCATCACAAAATCTTTTTTGCTTGTCTGTCACCGCAATCACCTCTCTTATTATGTTTCCGCTCCCCACCCCAACGCAAAATTATGAAACATTCTTTCCCTTAAATCCAAAACAAAAAAGACGCTCGGAATTGAACGTCTTTTTCTATGATACCATTATAGCACATAACCTATGTTACATTCTATTACATTTTGTTACATCTTTCAGAATAATACTTATTAATTTCGTTTAACGCCTGTGGGTGAAGTCTGTGGACTATATGAACATAGCTATAATTCATATCCTGTTCAACCCTTTCCCACGACTTACAATTGATATAATATTCTATAAGCAGTGTTCGATATGTACTGTTCGGGATATTGTTGATTAATTTAAGCATTTCTTTTTGGTAATCTTCAAGTTCGGATATACGCTGTTCAAGCTCTGCCGAATATTGGCTGTAGCTTACAAAAAGCCGTTCCGTACTGTTGCCGTTGCTTGCCTGAACACGTTCCGCGCCGTAATCGACCGCACCGCCCACAGCGGCGTTCAATGCCCTGCTCCGAGCTTCTTTCAATGCCCGTATCTCAAAATTTAAATTCCGTCCGTTTTTCAGCCATTCTTTGACCGTCATTCATCACACTTCCTTTTTGAACGCGCAGTTTATACAGCGCATATGTGTTAATATTTCACAGCGTGCGCCCTTTTTATGGA
>URAN01000050.1 GCA_900545865.1 uncultured Eubacteriales bacterium | reverse complement strand
ATACAGTAGTTGCTAAAGAATTTGCAAACGACGCCGAATCACAAGTTGTTGAAGGTAATATTCCTGACGGCTGGATGGGTCTTGACATCGGTCCTAAGACAATCGAACTTTACAAGGATGCTCTTAAAGACGCAAAGACAGTTGTTTGGAACGGTCCTATGGGCGTGTTCGAGAACCCGACATTGGCAAAGGGTACGATTGCCGTTGCTGAGGCGCTTGCAAACACGGACGCAACCACGATCATCGGCGGCGGCGACAGTGCTGCGGCTGTTAACCAACTCGGCTTTGGCGATAAGATGACTCATATTTCAACGGGCGGCGGCGCATCAATGGAATTCCTCGAAGGAAAAGAACTCCCGGGCGTTGCGGCTTTGGATGAGAAATAATCTATACTTTAAATCTGATAAGAAAGGCAAGATATTATTATGAGAAAGAAAATTATTGCAGGAAACTGGAAAATGAATAAAACTCCGTCAGAGGCAAAGTCTTTGGTTGAGGCTATTGCGGCAAAAGTTGCGGACGCAAAATGCGATGTAGTCGTTTGCCCGACCGCAATTTGCATTCCCTCGGCGGTTGATGCGGCAAAAGGTTCAAACATCGCTGTCGGCGCACAAAACGTTCACTTTAAAGAAAGCGGCGCTTACACAGGCGAACTCGCGGCAAATATGCTCACCGAAGCAGGCGTAAAATACGTTATAATCGGTCACTCGGAAAGACGTCAGTACTTTGGCGAAACCGATGAAACCGTAAATCTGCGCACCAAAGCGGCTCTCGCAGGCGGACTTTTGCCTATCGTATGCGTTGGCGAAAGCCTTACAGAGCGTGAACAGGGAATTATGGACGACACCGTTCGCCGTCAGACAAAAATTGCTTTTCTCGGCATAGACGCTGACGACGCAAAGAAAGTTGTTATCGCATATGAGCCTGTTTGGGCAATCGGAACGGGCAAAACTGCAACGGCTGACCAGGCTGACGAAGTTTGCGGCATTATCCGTGAAACAATAAAAGGACTCTATGGCGCTGAGGTTGCTGACGCAATCCGCATTCAATACGGCGGAAGTATGAACGCAGGCAATGCCGCAGAGCTTTTGGCAAAGCCGAATATAGACGGCGGTCTTATCGGAGGCGCAAGCCTTAAACCCGACGATTTCGCGGTAATCGTTGCGGCTGCTGAATAATTACATCAAATAATCCGAGCTGTTGCAAAAATGCAACAGCTCTGTTTAAGCGTGCGGCACAAGCGCACGCAAATTATCGCTAAATCAAAACAGAAAGGCATTGAACAAAAATGAGCAAAAAACCATATGCTTTAATTATAATGGACGGCTTCGGCATAAACGAACGCCACGAGGGCAACGCCATTTATTCGGCAAAGACCCCGAACCTTGATAAATATATGAAAGAATGCCCCCATTCGATTGTCCACGCCTCGGGTATGGATGTTGGTCTGCCCGACGGACAGATGGGAAACTCAGAGGTCGGTCACACCAACATCGGCGCAGGCAGGATTGTTTATCAGGAACTCACACGAATCACCAAATCGATACATGACGGTGACTTTTTTGAAAACCCCGCTCTTTGTGCGGCAATGGAAAATTGCACGAAAAACGGAACAGCCCTGCACCTTATGGGTCTGTTGTCATCGGGCGGCGTACACAGCCATAACACTCATCTTTACGGCTTACTCGAAATGGCAAAGCGCAACGGCATCGAAAACGTTCACGTTCACGCATTTTTGGACGGTCGTGACGTTCCTCCCTCTTCTGCCGCTGACTTTGCGGAGGAACTCGTTGCAAAGCTGCGCGAAATCGGCGTTGGCGACATCGCAACCGTTATGGGCAGATACTATGCAATGGACAGAGACAACCGTTGGGAAAGAGTCGAAAAGGCATATAATGCAATGGTATTGGGCGAGGGCAACACCTCTGACAGTGCTGTTACGGCGATTAAGGCAAGCTATAACGATGGCGTAACCGATGAGTTCGTTGTTCCGACCGTAATAGAAAAGGACGGAAAGCCTGTCGGCAAAATCAGCGAAGGCGATTCGGTCATTTTCTTTAACTTCCGCCCCGACCGTGCGCGAGAGATTACCAGAACAATCGTTGACCCGTCATTTGACGGCTTTGAGCGCAAGTATTTTAAAACATTCTATGTTTGTATGACCCAGTATGACGCGTCTATGCCGAATGTTGAGGTTGCGTTTAACCCCGAAAGCCTTGTAAACACTTTCGGCGAATATATAAGCAATCTCGGAATGACACAGCTCAGAATAGCCGAAACCGAGAAATACGCACACGTTACATTCTTCTTTAACGGCGGTGTTGAAAGCGTGTACAAGGGTGAGGACAGAGTTTTGGTGAACTCACCTAAAGTTGCGACATATGACCTGCAACCCGAGATGAGCGCACCCGAGGTTTGTGAAAAAGTTGTTGAAAGAATCAAAAGCGGCAATTATGACGTTATCGTTCTCAACTTTGCGAACTGTGATATGGTAGGTCACACAGGCGTGTTTGACGCAGCGGTTAAAGCGGTTGAAACCGTTGACACCTGTGTCGGAAAGGTTGTTGACGCAATCAATTCTATGGGTGGCGTAGCTCTTATCACCGCCGACCACGGAAACGCAGACCAAATGGTTGATTATGAAACACACAATCCGTTCACGGCTCATACAACAAATGTTGTTCCGCTTATTTTAATCGGCGCGAATGACAAAAAGCTCAAAAACGGACGTTTGGCTGATTTAGCCCCGACAATGCTTGATTTAATGGGTCTTGACAAGCCGAGCGAAATGACAGGCGAAAGCCTTATCGAAAAATAAGAATTATCTTGCAAAAGGGCGGTCAAATGCGGTTGCCGCCGCGGCAATGTAAAAATTTTTGATTTAAATCGAGGATAATTAACAGGGTTCCCGAATTTTTCGAGAACCCTGTTTTTGTGTACATTCCGTTTGATTTTTAATGCTGCATTCTGCGTTTTACGCTTTGCATTTTGCATTCTGCGTTTATATTCCGAACGTATCGATAATCTCTTGCTTTGTGCGATAACCGATTGCCGTCTCTATGGCATTGCCGTTTTCAAATTTGATAACTGTCGGAATGCTCGCAATCCCGTATTTGAGCGCAAGAGTCGGTTCTTCGTCAACATTGACCTTTCCGACCTTTAACGTTGCCGAAAACTCATCGGCAACCTCCTCTATTACCGGGGCAAGCATCTTGCACGGTCCGCACCATGTCGCCCAAAAATCAACAAGCACGGGCTTGTCCGAGTTCAAAACCTCATCCTCAAAATTCTGTTCGGTAAGTTTAATTTCAGCCATTATTATCACCCTTTCAAAAACGCTTATTTTTCCTTATAATAAAGCATACAGTGACAGAACCCCTCAAAATTCGGGTCTGCTATCTGTTCGCGGAACTCTTTGCACATACATTTGTTATCCTCTGTTTTTTCAAATCGACAGGGACAATATCCGCCTCTTTGTTTTAATCCCTCTTTCACCGTTTTGACAATCTCTTTATCGGGATTGTATGATATTTTCATTCGCACCGCCCCCGTTATTCGAAATTATTTTTTAACTTTGCGAAAAATCCTTCTTTTTTATACGGTTCGGAATCGATTCCTTTGAGCTCATATCCCGTATCCGCAACGGTCTTTTTCAGCTTTTCTTCGTCAAGGGCGCTTTCGCTTATGATTATCGTTTCGCCATTTGAATGCGACGAAGTAACCTTTTTAACATCAAACGCGCCGCGGATTGCGTCATTCATATGTGATTCACACATTCCGCACATCATTCCGTCAATTGTAAGAGTTGTTTTTATCATACCTATCTCTCCTTGTATAAAAATATATGATATAACAAAGCCCTGCGCCCGATTCCGTTTCGCCTTATCGATATTATACCCGATAATCAAATCTTAATTCGGACTTGTCTTTAATAATATCACTCATTTGTAATTATAGCCGTTCGTTTACCTTTTGTCAATAAATTCGGCTTTTATTTAACAAAAAATTCAAGCTTTTCGCCTGTATTCGGTCATCTTTTTCAAAAGGTCAAAATATGTCATTCCGACGCTTGCCGGCGGCTCTTTTAACTGACACAAAACGGCAATCTTCATATCTTCAGCCTCCGCACAAAACACGGCATCTTATCTCATCAATATCTTTTCAAGCTCGCTCGGGGTATGCGCGACCGCCTGTGCGCCCGCACTCAAAAGCTCGTCCTCACCCCTGAATCCCCACGAAACACCGACTGTGAACACGTCCGCCGCCTTGCCGAGTTTTATATCAACGTCAGAATCGCCGACATACGCCGTTTCGGCCTTCGTCACGCCGAACTTGTCCATAAGGTACAAAAGAGAGTCAGGCGCAGGCTTTATCGGAAAGCGCTCGGTCTTTCCCAAAATCTCGTCAAAAAGACCGCCCGGTATGATTTTTTCGGCAATCTCACACGCCTGTTGATGCGGCTTGTTCGACAAAATAACGCATTTTGCACCGCTATCTTTGAGGTGCTTGGCAAGCTCGACCATTCCGTCATACGGCGCGGTCTTAACACAGCAATTTTTAAGATAATCCGCATTGTATTCGGCAACCAGTTTTTCAACCGCAGCATCGTCCGCATTCGGCAACGCGCGTTTGCACAGCACGGTCATACCGCTGCCGACCATTTTTTTGTACGCGTCTGTCGGGTACTCGTCAAAACCGAGTTTGACAAGCGCTCTGTTCATCGCCGCCGCAATGTCGCCGAGCGAATCGACAAACGTTCCATCCATATCAAAAGCACATAACTTATACATATCTATCTCCTGTCCACCGCCCTTGTTCGGCATATTTGGGTTTAATTTTTGTATCTCAAATTCGGAATTCAGGGGTTACCTGCCCACCTGAGATTCGACGTATTTAAGGGTTATTCACGCATCATAAATTCGATATTTTGGTTTAACCCACATATCTCAATTTTGGTTCGGCGGATTTTATTTTGACAAACTTGCCACATCGGCATTCATCAAAAAATCGCGCATATCGCCAACCGTGTCCGCGATAAAATCCGCACCCGCACGCTCTAACTCGCCCGGTGCGGCATAGCCGCACCGAACGCCGAGCGATGCAATACCGAACGTCTTTGCGCCCTCGACATCATTTTCGCGGTCGCCGACCATAATAACGCTTTCTTTATCGGGAAAGCAAATCGTTTTCAACGCCTTTTCGACAATTTCGGGTTTTGTTCCCTTTTTTCCGCCGATTTCCGCACCTATTGCATAGTCAAAATACTTGGCAATATCAAACATTTCTATGATTTTTCTTGCATACACTATCGGTTTTGAGGTCGCAAGCGTCAAGATTCGGTTATCCGCCTTTAAATCCGCAAGCATCTCGGGTACGCCGTCCAAAAGCCTGTTCTCCTGCCAGCCGATTGTTTCGAATCTTTCGCGGTATTTCGCAACCGCTCTCCAACCCTCTTCTTCGTCAAAGTCAAAGAATTTGCAAAACGAATCGATAAGCGGCGGACCTATTACGCACGTCAAATCTTTTTGTTCCGCCGAAATTCCGTAATAATCGAGTGCATATTTAAAACACGTTGTTATGCCCTCGAACGGGTCGGTAAGAGTTCCGTCCAAATCAAAGAGTATATATTTGTATTTCATATTCGCCACCTCTTTATGCAAATCTCAAATCTCAAATCCTAAAATCGGCTATTCGAGGACAATCCTCGGATTATCCTTTGACTTTCGATAGAGAATGAACTTGCTTCCTATCGTCTGAACCGTGTCCGCACCGAGCCGTGCCGCAATCTCGTCCGCCGTCTCTCTCGTATCCAAAAGCGAATTTTCGAGAACGTGAACCTTTATAAGCTCTCTCGCCTCGAGCGCGTCATCGAACTGTTTTATCACGTTTTCGGTGATACCGTCCTTGCCTATCTGATAGAGCGCAGGAATTCCGTGCGCTTGGCGGCGCAGAGCCGCACGTTGTTTTCCGTTTAACATTTAATTTTTCCTTTCATCGAAAACAACCTTTGACATCGTGAAAATTTCGGACATCAAAGGTTTTTATACTTATTTTTTCTCTTTTTGTGATTTTATTACTTTAAGCCGCGAAAATTCTTCACGTTCTTTTTCGTCAAGTGCGTTCTGAATATTCTTTGTTTCTTCCTCGTATCTCGGAATCATAATATTTTTCAGAGCGTTCGCGCGTTTTTGGGTCTTTTTGATGCTGTCGGCAAGCCGATAGACCGATGTTTCTATCTGAGCCAGCTGTCTTGTCAGATACTTGACCTTTACGAACGAAACAACCGCCTCATCGAGAGCACTTCCCGTATTTTTCATACCGTAATCGGGCTTTATCGGCTGTTCGTCCAACATAACGATTGGTATTTCGACACCCATAACCGACCGAAACTTTATCTCGAGCGAGTCCTCGACCGCCATTGCATATCCGATTTTTTCAACGGTTTCGATACCTATATCGATGTTCGCCTGTTCAAGAGCCGAGTACGCATTGGTAAAAGTACTCTCTATCTTGCTTTGCAAGGCCTTTGCCGCGTCAATCAGATTCATCATTTCACGGATTAAAATATTTCTTTTTTTATCAAGCAAGCCATAACCCGTCTTTGACAGGGCAAGCGTATTTTTCGCTATGATAAGATTACCTTTTGTCGGCACCATTGCCATACGGAATACACCTCCGGATAATAAGTCCGAGCGGCTTTGCCGCCCGACTTATGATTAATATTTTTTGTCGAGTGTTTCGGGCGAAATTCTGTCAAGCTCGGATTTCGGCAGAATCCTCAAAAGTTCCCACGCTATATCCATTGTCTGGTTTATATCGCGGTTTTCCGTTCTGCCCTGACCGACAAACCTCTTTTCGAACTCCTGTCCGAACTTCATATATAATCTGTCGGTATCCGACAGCTCATCCTCACCTATTACCGACGCAAGCGCTCTTATATCCTGAACCTTTGCGTATGCCGAGAAAAGCTGATTGCTGACCTCGGGGTGGTCTTCGGTCGTATATTCGGCACCTATGCCGTCTTTCATCAAACGCGAAAGCGACGGCAGAACCGACACGGGAGGATAGATGTTCTTTTGCGACAAAGCGCGGTCGAGAACAATCTGACCCTCGGTTATGTAACCCGTAAGGTCGGGGATAGGATGCGTAATATCATCGTTCGGCATCGTCAGAATCGGTATTTGAGTCACCGAACCCGTGCTGTCTTCAATCATACCCGCTCTCTCATAAAGCGATGCGAGGTCGGAATAGAGATAACCGGGGTAGCCCTTTCTTGACGGAATCTCTTGTTTTGACGATGAAATCTCACGCAGAGCCTCACAATACGAAGTAATATCCGTAAGGATAACCAAAACGTGCATATTGCATTCAAACGCGAGGTATTCCGCCGCCGTAAGCGCACACCTCGGGGTCAGGGTTCTTTCAACAACCGGGTCTGACGAAGTGTTTATGAACATAACGCTTCGGTTTATTGCGCCCGACTGTTCGAACGCGGAAACAAAGTAATTCGCAATATCGTGAGATACGCCCATTGCGCCGAACACAATGGCGAATTTTTCACCCGAATCCTCGGCTATTTTCGATTGTGTGGCAATCTGTACGGCGAGGCTGTCGTGCGGCATACCGTTACCCGAAAAGATAGGAAGCTTTTGTCCTTTTATCAAGGTCGCAAGTCCGTCAATCGATGATATACCCGTCTGGATAAACGAACGCGGATATTCGCGCGCAACAGGGTTCATCGGCTTTCCGTTTATATCCATCATTTTTTCGTAATACACGGGACCCAAGCCGTCAGTCGGCCGTCCGATACCGTCAAAGGTTCTGCCGAGGATTTCTTTCGACATCGGCAGCATCAAAGGCTTTCCCGTCAATTCCGTTGCCGTATTGGTAAGAGAGATGCCCTGTGTTCCCTCAAAAACCTGTACCACGGCGAAATCATCGGTAAGCTCAATTATTCGTCCCGTGCGCTTCTCGCCCGAATCGAGCGTTATATTCACAATTTCATCAAATGCGGCGTCTTTTATTCCTTCGATAACAACCAAAGAACCGCTCAGGTCGTCCAAACCCATATACTGTATGCCCATTTAATATCACTGCCTTTCTGTCTTGACTAAAATTTGAGTTCGTCAATTTGTTTTGTTATATCGTCAAACTTATCAAGCTGTTCATTATCTATATCATACTTTATCTTTATAACCGTGTCAAAGATTCCCGATTTCGTTATCTGTGAAACAGGTATTGCGCACTCGTTCACAAGATACTTGCACTTGTCATACAAATGCAGGATTACTTTTAACATAAGGAACTGTTTTTTAAGCGGAACATATGTATCCGCCGCGTGATACGCGTTTTGCTGAAGGAATCCGACACGGATAACACGCGCGATTTCAAGCGTGAGCTTTTGATCCTCGGGCAAAACGTCCGCACCGATGAGCTTAACAATATCCATAAGAGAGCTTTCCTCTCTCAGAATGCTCATCATCTCGGCACGCGCCGGGATAAAGTCCTCGCTTACGTTCTCGGCATACCACGGCGCAATATCGTCAACGTATTCGCTGTAACTCGTAAGCCAGTTTATCGCGGGATAGTGTCTCGCATAAGCAAGGCTCTTGTCGAGTCCCCAGAAACATCTGGTAAAACGCTTGGTATTTTGTGTTACCGGCTCGGAAAAGTCGCCGCCCTGGGGTGAAACCGCGCCGATAAGCGTAACGCTTCCCTCTGTGCCGTTGAGATTCTTGACATAACCGGCTCTCTCATAGAATTCCGAAAGCCTTGACGGCAGGTAAGCCGGGAAGCCTTCTTCTGCCGGCATTTCCTCAAGACGACCGGATATTTCACGCAGAGCCTCAGCCCAACGCGATGTCGAGTCAGCCATAATTGCCACGTCATAACCCATATCGCGGTAATATTCCGCAATGGTAACGCCCGTGTATATTGACGCCTCACGCGCCGCAACAGGCATATTCGATGTGTTGGCGATAAGCATTGTGCGGTTCATAAGCGACTGACCCGTTTTGGGGTCTGTCAAGCCCGTAAAGTCTTCTAAGACCTGGGTCATTTCGTTTCCGCGCTCGCCACAGCCGATATAGATTATAATGTCGGCGTCAGACCATTTTGCAAGCTGGTGCTGGGTCATTGTCTTTCCCGTTCCGAAACCGCCCGGGATAGCCGCCGCACCGCCTTTGGCAAGCGGAAAGAGTACGTCTATTACTCTCTGACCGGTAATCATCGGAATCGATATTGCCTCTCTCGCCGCAGACGGACGAGGGGTTCTTATCGGCCATTGCGAAACCGCCTTAACCTCTTTTATCTCGCCGCTTTCGGTCTTAACCTTTGCCAAAACATCGTCACAGGTATAACTTCCCGATTCGACAATCTCAACGATTTCGCCTTTTGTTTCGGGCGAAACCATAATTTTATTGGTAATAACCGCCGTTTCGGGTACTTCGCCGATTACCGAACAAGGTCCAACCTTGTCGCCCTTTTTCGCGGTAATGGTTATATTCCACTTCTTTTTCATATCAACCGCATCGGGACGCAAACCTCTTGAAATAAACGCGCCCGACAAATCCTTTATCGCACGCAGAGGACGTTCGATTCCGTCAAAAATGTTTCCTATAAGACCGGGACCGAGCGTAACCGACATAGGCGCCGCCGTTCCCTCAACGGGTTCGCCGACTTTAAGTCCCGATGTTTCTTCATAAACCTGTATAACCGTATCTTCACCGTGGATTGCGATAACCTCGCCAATCAATCTTTCGCTTCCGACAAAGGTCATTTCTTTCATCATCAGCCACGGAGCGTTCTTGACCGTTACGACAGGTCCGTTTATTCCGTATATAACCGCAATTTTATCTTGCATCAAAAATCACTCCTCTTTACTCAATTATAAGTCCGCTGATTTTACAGAACACGCCTTTTTGCTTTTCAAGCTCGCTCTTTAAGGTACAATCCGCAAAAAGCTTTAAACCGCGGCTTTTAAGCACAAAACCGCCGATGATGTCATTCGGCGCGTCCTCGTATTTGCTGACCGGCACGGGGCAAATCTCACGGACAAGCTCGGCATCGTCTTTGCGGACAACACAAACCGTGTCATCGCCCGACTCAAATGCCGCCGCAAGCTCACCGAATTTGGATTTAAGATACTCGCCGTATTCGGGCGTTTTTGTAAATTCGCCGAGCTTATACGCCGCCGCCTCAAAAACCTGTTCCGCCGCCGCCGAACGGTTCTGTCTCAAAACCTTTGACAGTTCAGCCTCGCGCCTTGAAATATCCAGCTTGACCTCATATTCAAGACCTGATTCATATTTCTTAATTTCTTTGTTATATCTCTTTTCCGCATCAGCCGCCGCTTTATCAAGGGCTTCTTTCTTTTTATCCTCAAGCTCTTGCGCCGCCTGTTGTTTTTGCTTTGCTGCCTCTGAATACAGGACGTTTGCAAAATTAGTAAGCGAATCCTTTGCCATATCTGTCACAGCCTTTCTGCCCACACTCATTATTTGTGCCGCACCGTGGGCAAAGCGCGTCATAACTGTCCTTGCCGCCGAACCGAGGTTTAGATAAATCCAAACCTCAATCCGCAAATTATCCGAATTATCCGAATTATCCGAATAATTCGCGCGGCAACATATCCTGTGTCATATTTTCAAGCCGCCGAGCCTAAAGCTTTACCCCGACCGCCTCTTTGACATAACTCAAAATATAGTCATCGGGTCTTTCCGAACCGTGACGGTCGGGAAGCTCGACAACGAGCGGCGTTTTGTTCGCCACTTTTTGTTTGGCAACGTATTCGGGACAGAGATTGACGAGCTTTTCCGTAATGAGCAATATTGCCGTTTCGGAATTTGCCAAAGCCTTGTCAAAAGCCGCCCTGAATTCGTCCTTTTCATGCAGAACCTCGCCCTCTATCCCGGCGAGCCGCATCCCCGTAAGCGTATCAACGTTATCGCTGAGTAAGTAAAATTTCATAAATAATCCGCTCTCCTTATCCGACGATAATTTTTTAAAAATTCACGTCTTTTGTGCCTATTACTGGAACAGGATAAGCAGAGAAATGATAAGTCCGTAAAGTGCGATACCTTCGGCAAGAGCAACAAAGATAAGCGACTTACCCATTATCTGAGGGTCTTCGGAGATTGCGCCGAGAGCCGCCGAAGCCGATGACGAAACCGCGATACCTGCACCGATACAAGCCAAACCCGTTGAAAGAGCCGCGCCAAGGTATTTCATACCGTCAACCGATGCCGCCGCACCCTCTGTTGCCGCAAACGCATCGAACGAACCCGTAACGAGACACGCCGCAAAAACGAGCATAAGCGTAAAGAACGCAAACAGATTAACGCATATTGCGGATTTCATCTTCTTGCCGGTGAGCTTGAGTCCAAAGTGGGCAACAAGCGGTACGGCGATTGCCAGTGTAACGATAATAAACATAACAAGTGATTTCAGCATAATAAAATTCCTCCGTTTTTAAATAAATCTTAATATTTTAAATAATTCTATTTTTTACAAAATCCAAACCCCTAATTTTTATCGGAGTTAATCGGTTTAAATTCACGTCCGTCACCGGAATAGAAACGGCTGAACATCTCATAAAATCCGAGACGAAGAACCTGGATTCCGACAATCAGACCTTCAAGTCCTATTACCAAAAGGTTACCGAACAGGGTAACGGCAATCGAGCCGCCCGTGCCGAGCGAATACATAAACATTACCACAACCGACATCATACCGGCATGGTTGAGGGCGAACGCCCCGACACGCAGGAACGATACCGTGTTTGTGACAAAGCTGAGCAGGATTTCAAAGGTTTCAAAGAACGCCTCGACGAAAAATCCGCCCTTTTCTTTCGGCATCCAGTCCTTTTTCTTTGCCGCAAGCTTACCCAAAGGCTCTTGCAGGAATATCATAACCAGCGATACGCCAATCAATATTCCGGCAATCTTTATCGGATGCGATGTTCCCATCACCGCGCTTACGCCAACATAAAGAACCATTATATAAAACACCATTCCGGCAATGCCATTTTGTGAGAATATAATCTTTTGCAGGTCTTTTTGCTTTGCGCCGTTGATGATATTGAATATCATACAAACCAAAATCAGCGCAACGCCGATTATTACCGCATAGATAAGGGTCTGCATCATAGTTCCGCTGTTCTCGAACGGAGTAAACCAAAGCGGTTTAACCAAGGCGTGTTCGCCCTCCATACCGAAAACAGAGCCGTAAACGAATCCGAACACCGTTGACGATAAGCCGATAGGCACAAGCAGCTTTGCCAAAAAGCCGCCTTTTTTCATCAGAATCATAATGACTCCGATTGCCGCAAGGCAAAGTCCGTGACCCACATCACCGAACATTATTCCGAAAAGTATCGTGTATACTATCGCCAAGAACGGCGTCGGGTCAAGCTCGTTATAATTCGGAACGCCGTACATACGAACGAATTCCTCAAACGGCTTGAATATCCGCATATTTTTAAGCTTTGTCGGCGGTTTGATATGCGAAACGGTTTCGGGCTTGTCGATGAGCATTACGCATTCCGAATCGTTCACCGATGCCTCTTTGAGACGGTGTGCCTCCTCTGCCGTTACCCAGCCCGTCAAACAGAACGAGTTGTTGCTGTTGGTTGTGTGCCGCCGTATGTTATACAAGTCATAATTATACTTAATATCCGCATACGCTTTAAGCAAATCGTCTTTTTGAACCGCGATTGTCGAGTCAATCTGTGATTTAAGCTCGGCTATCCGCCGCCCTCTCTCGGCGTTATCCGCCGAAAGCTTTTTGACAACATCCGCCGCCGTTCCGTCACCGCCGCCGTCAATGTGCGTGCGTTCGAAATACAAGCTTGCGAATATCCTGTCAACGTTTTCTTTGTCCTGTTCGCTTACAAAATAAATTCCCCAAACATAGTCATTCTCGGTTGTCATCGGTGCAAAGTATACCGGTAAGTCCTTTAAATACGTATCGAGTTTATGGAATCCCGAAACGGGAAGCTTACCGAACCTATACTTGATATACTTTAAATTGCACAAATTGTCGAGGTTCATATCCGACCCCGCAACGTGTTCGAGCGCACCGATTATCTTGTCGGTATGCTTTATTTCGCTTTTTAGCGATTCGGCTTCTTCTTTCAGAGAATGTATTTTGTCGTTAAACACATCGATTACGTTTTCAAGCTCTTGTTCGGTAAAGCTGTCGTGGTGACGCTTTACGCCGCTGTAATCGATATTTGCATAATCAAAAACATCGATGAACTTTTTAAGAATTTCTTCCGCAGGGTTTCCGTCCGTGTTCACGGTAAAGCCTTTTGTGTTTTTGAGCGCCGACATCGGGTTTTCAAACTCTATCTCGGAATCGAGAATATAATCCGACACAATTCTCTCAAAAGACGATTTCGGCCCGACAATATTAATAAACTTCATCTTTGAAATCATACATCCGTACCTCCTTTGCCGCTTTTTGTCAAGTCTGTATTTATCAAATAATCTTTTATACGCTCGGGTGACAAGCCATAGCGTATACCCTCTGTAACAGAGATTATATTGTCAATTTCCGCACGCCGCCGATAGAGATAATCAACAGGTGACAGAACCGAATATTGATTGGTCGAATATGCCCTTGCGAACAGATGCAGGATAAATTCTCGCTCTCTCTTTTCGATAAATCTGTCCTCTTTTGAAAACGCAGTGCCGTAAGGCGTTTCGGATTCGATTATTCCGAGAGCGTCATCATATGACTGTGCATCAACAATATGTGTTACCGTTTCTTCTTTCAATCGGTAATACAGAGGAATAAGGCAGGTATAAATCTCTTCGTCCGTCATATCGAACGACTTTTTGCACCTCAGCAAAAACGTGAGATTTTCCAAATCAAATTCCGTACCGTAAAGCTTTCGTATCGAGCTTTTTTCGCCGCCCGTCAAATACTTGTTGAGGTATTTGAACACAAGCTTTGTCCAATATGTATCGAGCCGCATCTCCATATAAAACGGTTTTTGTTTGTCGGGATTCGATGAAAAAACCTTAAGAGCGGCGTAATACGGCGTTTCCGCCAGTCTGTCAACCAGCATATCAATGCTCTCAATTCCGTCAACCGACCCCATTTTATCGACCGTTCCCGTGGCTTTGAGCTTTTTAAGATATTCGGGAACCTCACGGCTGTGTCCGCCGCCGAGCAATCTCAAACATATCTTTAAAATGGAAATGCCTTCCTCAATCTCGGTAAGCTCGGCAAACTTTTTCGCGCCGTATGACATATACGGCATAAGACTGTTTATATCCGTTTTTAAATCCTCTCTCAAAAACTGTTCAAGCGCGCCTCTGTGTATCTGTGCCGCCGATGTTCCTTTAAGAGCGCGGCTGTACCGCGTATGTTCAATCAAATATCCTGCGACATCGGGGACGGATTTCATATTCATCATTGCGTCATAATCGCTTTTCTTTAAGAATCTGCCTCTCATCGCATGAACCTTTGCGCACAAAGCGGAATTTTTCATAACCTGATTTAACACATCGCAAAACCTCCTTTGATTTTTATGTCGTCACAGACGTTTGCAAAAATTTCGTATATATTTATCATCGGGATTTTTGCACCGTTTTGCGGATTTTCAAACATCTGTGTTATGCTTTGCCGCCGATGTTTTAAACATTTGCGGCGTCTGTCAATTCATTGGAATCAATCAAAGCAATTATTGAGATTTTGAAACGTCCGAACCCGTCACCGCACCGACGATGTCGTCCGTCCATTTATCCTTGCCCGACTTGCATTTTTCATCGAGCTTTTCAATCAGGTCGGCATACTTGCGTTCAACTTTTGTCATCTCTTTATCGAGAATGACATCATATTTCGCTTTAAGCTCTGCCTTTTTTTCTTTGAGCTTTGCGTCCGTCTTTGAGTTTATCGCATCGACCGCCGCTTCAACAGCCGCCGAATTTTGTTTTTTCATCTCATCGACCGAATCGACAATGCCTTGTGCCTTTTTTTCTATATCGATTATTGCCTGCATAATATCCATAAAATCATCTCCTTTATTAATGAAAGATTAATTTCTCAGGCTGTGTATCGGTGCCGGAATCCTTCCGCCGCGCGAAATGAACTTTTCGGACGAATACTTATGTACGGGCATAATCGGTGCCGCACCAAGCAAACCGCCGAATTCAACACTGTCGCCGACATCCTTTCCCGCCGCCGGAATAATTCTCACCGCCGTTGTCTTTTGGTTTATCATACCTATCGCCGCCTCATCGGCGATGATTGCCGATATGGTTGACGGGGGCGTATCGCCCGGCACGGCAATCATATCAAGACCGACCGAACATACACACGTCATCGCTTCGAGCTTGTCAAGCGAAAGCGCACCGCACTCCGCCGCCGCAATCATTCCCGCGTCCTCGCTGACGGGGATAAACGCGCCCGACAGACCGCCGACATAACCCGACGCCATAACGCCGCCCTTTTTAACCGCGTCATTGAGCAGGGCAAGAGCCGCCGTTGTTCCGTGCGTTCCGCACTTTTCAAGACCCATTTCTTCGAGAATATACGCCACGCTGTCGCCAATCTCGGGGGTCGGCGCAAGCGACAAATCCACGATTCCGAACGGAACGTCAAGCATCTTTGATGCCTCTCTTGCAACGAGCTGTCCCATTCTTGTTATCTTAAACGCGGTCTTTTTAACGGTCTCGGCAACAACACCGAAATCACCGTCTTTGACCTGTTCGAGTGCCGATTTAACAACGCCCGGGCCGCTTATGCCGACATTTATTACACAGTCGCCCTCGCCCACGCCGTGGAACGCGCCCGCCATAAACGGGTTATCCTCAACGGGATTGGCAAAGACAACAAGCTTTGCACAGCCCATAGACGAATTATCCGCCGACATTTTCGCCGTATCGCATATAATCTCGCCCATTTTTGCCACAGCGTCCATATTTATTCCTGCTTTTGTCGTGGCAACGCCGACCGATGAACAAACCCTCTCGGTTGTGCAAAGAGCCTCGGGAATCGAGTTGATGAGACATTCATCACTCTTTGAAACGCCCTTGTACACAAGCGCCGAATAGCCGCCGATAAAGTTAATGCCGAGTTCCCTCGCCGCACGGTCGAGCGTTTTGGCAAAAGGCAGATAATTATCCGTTTTGCTTGCCGCCGCAACGAGCGCAATCGGCGTAACCGAAACACGCTTGTTTATTATGGGGATTCCGAGCCTTTGGCTTATTTCCTCGCCGCAGCTCACAAGATTTTTTGCACAGCGCATAATCTTGTCATATATCTTTGTACAGGCGCGTCCGCAATCCTCATCGGCACAGTCGAGCAAGGATATTCCCATCGTAATCGTTCGAATATCGAGATGCTCGTCTCTTATCATTTTGATTGTTTCAACAATTTCGTTTGATGCTAAATTTATCATAGGATGCCTCCCTCCAAAGCTAAATTCTGTGCATCGAGTTGAATATGTCCGTATGCTGAATGCGGATTTCAACACCGATTTCACTTCCGAGTTCCTCTAACTTATCCGAAAGCTCTTTGAACCCGATCTTACATTTCTCTATATCAACCATCATAATCATAGTAAAAATATCCTGAAGTATTGTCTGGGTAATATCAAGGATATTGACGTTGTTATCCGCAAGCAGACCGCTTGTTTTCGCAATAATGCCCGTTTTATCCGTACCCATTACCGTTACCACCGCACGCATTAAAATCTTCCTTTCTCAAAAGCCGCAGGCTATGCGGCGTATTACTTCGGGATATAATTTTCATCCCAAATTCAATCAAATTATACGCCTTTGTTATATTTTTGTCAAGAATATTTTGCACAAAAAAACGCCTTACAGGCAAATCGATTATATCATATTTTAAGAAAAAATATCAAGTTTTAAAAAAAGACCGAAAACCTTATCAAAAAAAGAGCATTAAAAGCCGAAAAACATAGAAGATTCAAAATCGAGCAGGGCAAATTTAATCGCCCTCTCACACCACCGTGCGTGCCGTTTGGCATACGGCGGTTCAATTCAAAATTAAATATGTCCTACCTTTTGGTAATAATCCGAAATACTGATTAAGCCTCGCTTAGTCAGTATTTCAGACCGCCGACAAATGCAAAGCCGGCGGTGAGGATTTATTCTAAATCATATCGGAGGTGCTCTATGAGTAATTTTTTCTTAACAGCAGTGAGATTTTAACATTGGCATTGCTAAACAATAAACAATTTCATTTTAACCAAGAAGAAATGGCATCTGCCATTCGTCCGTTAGCTCTTTACGCACCTGTATAGCCTGTAACCGCTGATAAAAGCAGCTATGACTGTCTTTGATTATCATATGTTGTTATTATGTGTCCTTACGAAGTATTTTCAGATATTCTTCATAAGAATAAATTTTTGTTTTTCCTATCTTATCGGAACAAACAAGAATATCGTTATCTATCAACAAGCTCACAGTCCTTGACACAGTATTGTATGCCATATTCAAAGCTTGTGCCGTCTTACTGATTTCAATGATAGGATTTTCCTCAAGATAGGTCATAAGCTTCAATGCCGATGTTTTTGCTTTGCCGAAAGAATTTATGCTTTGTGCTGTTCTGTCGTGCAGCTCTATCAGCTTATCAATGGTATCTATTGCATCCGTTGCCGCTTCGGAAAGTGCCAGCAGAAAAAATTTAATCCATTGTTCGTAATTTCCGTTTCTTCTCACTTCCGTCATACGGTCATAATACTCAATTCTGTTCTTTTTCAGAAAATAGGACAGATAGAGTGCAGGTGTTGACAAGACTTGCTTTTCCATTAGATAAAGTGTAATTAAAAGTCTGCCGACTCTGCCGTTACCGTCCAAAAACGGATGTATTGTTTCAAACTGATAATGAATGAGTGCGGCACATATAAGCGGATCCAAATCGTTGTCGCTGTTGATAAATTTTTCAAGGTCGCTCATAGCAGTTTTCATATCTTCCACATTCGGCGGAATATACCGTGCATTTTGAAGCGTACTGCCGCTGCCGCCTATCCAATTTTGCGAAGAACGCAGTTCACCCGGACTTTTTTCGCTGCCTCTGACATCTGACAGTAATACAGCGTGTGTTTCCTTGATAAATCGTGTGCATAGCGGCAAGGTTTTCAGCCGTCCAACTGCAAACTCCGTAGCCTTAATATAGTTTATGACATCCGAAACATCTCTGTTTGCATTTTTTGTAATAAGCGGATTTAACACATCGTCCAAGGTACATTGCGTACCCTCAATTTGAGAGGATAAAAGCGCTTCTTTTCTCACATACATAGATACAAACAGATTAACATTCGGTATTCGCTTTGCAATACTTTCTATTGTTGCTATCCCTCTATTTGCCTTTACCAAGTATTCTACCATTTCATTATCCTGCTCTATGGCCGGTATCGGCGGAAGCGGATTTGGCTTAAATGATTTATATGCCATTTTGCCCGACAGATTTGCAGCAAATTCTCCGGCTCTGTTTTTCATATAAGATTCACCTCGCACAAGTTGAAATTTCTATGCTTATTATACCATTTATATTTCCACTTGTCAAGTTATGTGGAAATATACAAATGATTTTTATTGTCATAATTTCAACTTGTGCATATTCTGATGATTTTATGCGTTCTAATCAGCGTAAAATTTCCACTTACATTATCATATCCAAAATATCCTTCGCAAATGCAATGATAACGCCGCCGAAGAATGTCAAAAAGCCGTTCGCTCTCTGCGATGCGTCGTGCGATTTTAAGGATAAACCTATCTGCACAACACCGAAGCCGAGCAGTATAAAACCGATTGCCTTAATTGCGGAAAATATAAAGTCCGACAGGCTGTTTATGGTTGAAAGCGGGTCTGCGGCAAATACTGTGCCTGTGAGTGCGGTCATAGTGATTGCCATTACCGTAAACACGTGCTTTTTTAGAATGTTTTAATCGGCACAAAACCGCATCAGTACAAGGGTTTCGAGCGCTTTTGTGGGCAGTGGGCAAGCATTTTTCTCAAAATTCTTCATTTGCCCACCATTTGCCCACAAGGAGCAAAAATACACATAAATACAGAAAAACACGATTAGTTAAAATCAGCTAATCGTGTTTCGTGTTCTGACCTTAGAAATGCAGTATTCAAGCGGCTTTCAAGGTGTATTTAATCGTATCTGTTTGTATCTACGATTAACCAAAATATCTCTTTAAAAGTCCCTCAAAGCCTTTTCCGTGTCTTGCCTCGTCCTTTGCCATTTCGTGAACGGTATCATGGATTGCATCATAGTTAAGCTCTTTTGCAAGCTTTGCAAGTTCGAATTTTCCCGCCGTTGCGCCTGCCTCTGCCTCGGCTCTCATTTTAAGGTTCGTCTTTGTGCAGGGAACAACAACTTCACCCAAAAGCTCCGCAAACTTGGCTGCGTGTTCCGCCTCTTCCAATGCGGCTCTCATATAAAACTCACCAACCTCGGGGTAACCCTCGCGGATTGCCTGACGGCTCATAGCGATGTACATACCAACCTCTGTGCATTCACCCTCAAAGTTTGCCTTTAAACCCTCATACACTCTCTCGTCAACCTTATCTTTTGCGCCTACACCTATAACGTGTTCGCATACAAAGTTAAGTTCGCCCTCTTCCATTACAGTAAACTTACTTCCCGGAACACCGCACTGAGGACATTTCTCCGGCGGATTTTCTCCTTCATAAACATAGCCGCATACGGGACATACATACTTTTTCATAATAATTACCTCCAAAATATTGCGGTTTCAACCGCTTTTATAATAAATTTAATTTTTTTCATTTGTTGTTTTATCATTACTTTTCTTACACTTATCGCAAATGCCGAAGAACATTATATCATGCCCGTCAACCTCGCCCCTGTACAGCGCGTCGGCTCTCTCGTCAAGCGATTTATCATAGTCGATAAATATATCCCCGACTGCACCGCATGACTTGCACGTTATATGATAATGCGGTGTAACCCTTGCGTCATATCTTTCACAGGTATCCTCAGACACAAGTTTAATTATTGCGCCCTCTTCGGTCAGTTTTGAAAGGTTTCGGTAGACTGTTCCCAAACTTATATTCGGAATCTCTCGCCGAACCATTTCATAAACATAATTCGCAGTCGGATGTGTATCCGTTTCGCTAAGCACTCTTAGAATACATTCGCGTTGCTTGCTGTACCTTGTGTTATTTTGGTTTTTCATATTTAATCTCCAAATAGTAATAGTAATGATTACTATTTAATTATAGCATAAAATTTTATTTTGTCAAGTACTTTTTTAAAATTTTTTAAAAATTTTTATTTCTTTTAATTAATTCGCTCATTGCTTTAACTTTTTATATTTTCCCGATGTACTGCCGACCGCTTTTTTGAACCGTTAAAACAGCCGTGGTTCGGTAATGCGACGATAATCAAAATCACGGCACCGGAAAAACCAATCCGCAAAACACCCCGACAGGCACTTTCCTGTCGGGGTGTTATCTTAAACATTAAACTAAGTTTAAAAAATCAGCAAAAATCCTCTATCTTCCACTCGTCATACCATTCGATAATCGGAGTATTCGCCTCAAAACGTATAGGCAGCCATACATATCTTGCTTTTGAAGTATCGCGTGTATCGGGACGGTTGAATTTTACCGCACGTTCGATATACTCATCTTCTTCCATTATAACAGGGTGCGTTCCGTCACCGTACAGCCCTGCCGTAATACCGAGATAGTCAAGTTCGGGCGGCACATCGATGAGCCATCTGTCGGCGATTGCTATATACAAATCATCCGCTTTTGGGTATTTAAATACCGCAGAAATCTGGCTGAAACACGAATTTGCCGCTTTCGCACCGCGATGCGGATTTTCAAGCTTTGTCATCGGAAGATGAAAACAATCAAACATATCCGTTTCGGTCGGATTCGGGAAGTATCCCGTTATTGCCGAGGTGAACAGATATTTTTTATTCTTCCTTTCAAAGAAAGCGGGCGCCTCTCTGACAAACGGCGGAACATTCGGCATATGTACCGAATAAAAACCTGTAACATCGAGATAATCATCGGTCAAATCGGCGCATATCATCTCACTGTGAATTCTGTCAAAGAATATGTACGCCTTGCCGTCCGACGGATTTTTAACCAAATCAAAATCGCCCGAATTCATACCGAGCGGATGAAAAGCGCGAATTCGGGTATACGGTCCGAGAATATTATCCGCCGTAAGCACCACCATTTGTTGGTTATTTATCGCCTCTTTATTCATAACCTTTATCCACATAACAAATTTTGAGGTTCTGTCATTATATATTATATGGGGTCTGTCCATATACTGGGTATAGTGCAGGGGGTCTTTATCGTCCTCTGTTGTCGGCGGAACGATAATTCCCTCATACTTCCAGTTATACATATCTTTTGATGAATAACAATTCACTCCCCAGTGCCATATACCGCTGCCCGGTTTTGATTTTTCTTTGTTCTCGCCGTACCAATAAAAAGTATCATTAATATAGATTATGCCGCCGCCGTGTGCCTGTATCGGGTTTCCGTCCGTATCAAGCCATAATTCACCCGGGCGAATCGAATTGTATTTTGTATCTGCCATTTTTATTCCTCCTGATGCTTAATGAATATTTTTTTCGTTTCCCTTAACAAAAGTCAATGTTTTTCTTTCGCTTATGCAAATCTTTTTCAAAATGATAACATATCTGTTCAAAAAAGTCAATACGATTATCAAAAATCATATTTTTGAATGAGTAAACAAATTATGAATAAATCGTATATTTGTAGGGGCGACCACATGGGGTCGCCCCAGACCGCTGACAAAGTTAAAGTCAGCGGTCAAATTTTTTGTAAAAAACCTTT
>URAN01000049.1 GCA_900545865.1 uncultured Eubacteriales bacterium | reverse complement strand
CTGCCGACTCGGTCAAATCGCAAAACGATTGCCACCGGCAATCTGCGACCTCGACCGCCCACCGTGGTTTTATAAACCATTACGTATGGTATACGAAAGGAAATGATATTTATGGGAATGAGAGGTCCGAGAGATAAGCCGACGGCTGTTAAACTTTTAGAGGGAAACCCCGGCAACCGTCCGATTAACCAAAACGAACCGAAATATAATTTGACGGACAAAACCGAAAAACCGCCCCCGTGGCTCGGCGAATATGCAAAGAAAGAATACAAACGTATTTTTCCGCTGCTTAAAAAGAACGGACTTATAACGGACGCTGACTATATGGCGCTTTGTGCGTATTGTCAAAACGTTGATACGTGGGTAAAAGCCGAAAAGATGAAACGCGCCGAGGGTTTGACCTCGGTTACATCAAAGGGGCTTGAAATACAGCACCCCTCTGTCGGAATTGCCAATACCGCAATGGCGAATATGCTCAAATTTGCGCGTGAGTTCGGCTTAACGCCCTCATCGCGCACGGGACTTAACGCCGAGAATTTCAACGACAGCGAAAATCCGCTTATGTCGCTGATGAAAAGGGCAAACTTAAATTAATGCGTAGTTCGGAATGCGTAATTCGGAATTACGAACAAACGGAACGTATGAAAAACAGGGTTCCCGAAAAATGAGGGTTGTACCCGAAATTTTTTGGGAAAAGGAAAAACCGACCGCCAAAGCGGAGCATTGCGAACAGCAAGGCGGAGCAAAAAGGGAGAATTTTGACGTGGATAGAGCGACTAAATATGCGAAAATGGTGATTGCCGGTGAGATTGGCGCAGGGTGGCTTGTCCGTTTGGCGTGCAAACGCCACCTTGACGACTTGAAAAAATCGGCAAGAAAGAACTATCCTTATTATTACGATAAGGAATCCGCCGAAATTCGGCTTGAATTTTATCGGTTATGTCACCATTACAAGGGCGATTGCGCAGGAAAACCGATGAATCCCGAGTTGTGGCAATGCTTTATACAAGGTTCGGTGTTCGGTTGGAAACGCAAATCGGACAACAAACGGCGTTTTTCGGAAGTGTACGAACAAATCGGCAAGAAAAACGGAAAATCAACGGACGCGGCGACAACGGCTCTTTATTGTATGACGGTTGACGGCGAAAGCGGCGCGGAAATCTATTCGGCGGCAACATCGCGCGACCAAGCAAAGATTATCTTTGAAACAGCGCGGCAGATGATTATGCGCTCGCCCGAGCTTAAAGAATACGTCAATGTTTTAACCAACAACATTAATGTTCCGTCAACGGCATCGAAATTCGAGCCTGTTTCAAAAGAAGCGGGAACACTTGACGGAAAAGATGTGTATGTCGGCTTGATTGATGAACTGCACGCACACAAAAATCGCGAGGTTTATGACATTCTAAAGGGCGGAACGGTCGCAAGAACGCAACCGCTCATATGGGTGGTAACAACGGCAGGGTTCAACGCAAATGGGATTTGCCGCGAACGATATGAATATGCAAAGAAAGTATTGGAGGGCGTGTTTGAGGATGACACGCTTTTTGCGTATATTGCGCAACCCGATGAGGGCGATGATATTCTCGACCCGAAAAATTTCATCAAGGCAAACCCAAATCTCGGCGTATCGGTCAAGATTAACGACCTTAAAATCAAGGCGAAGCAGGCGAGAGAAATCCCTGCCGCTTACAATCAATTCGCGTGTAAGCATATGAATATGTGGGTTTCAAGCTCTGTTGCGTGGATGAATATGGATAAGTGGAACAACAGCGGCTGCGGCATTGAGGTTGACTTGTTACATAGGCGCTGTTATTGCGGCGTTGACTTATCGGCAAAACTTGACTTGACGTCGGTTGTGCTTGATTTTCCTTTGGAAAACGGATACTACGCGGCTTTGCACCACAGCTTTATCCCCGAGGCAACAATGATTGAAAAAGAACACAAAGACAACGTTCCTTATTCGGCGTGGGTTCGGCAGGGGTACTTGACGGCAATCCCCGGCGAGGTTATCGAACAACAGTGGATAATGGATTATATTATGGCACAGGCAAAGAAATATAATATTGTCGAAATCGATTACGACCCGTGGAACGCCTCGGAGTTCGGTCAGCGTATGGAAAGCGAGGGGTTTACCTGTGTTGAAGTACGACAAGGCGTATATTCCCTTTCCGAACCGATGAAAGACGTTGAACGGCTCGCCGTACAGGGCAAAATCGTTCACTTTGGCGACCCTGTTTTGCGGTGGGCGGTATCGAATATTGTTGCCACCGCCGATTCAAACGGAAATATAAAACCCGACAAATCCAAAACCACACAGCGAATCGACCCCGGGGCGGCGCTCATCACGGCGCACAGCCGCGCGATTTGTGATACATATGTGGATTTAGAGGAAACAATTATGTCGGACGATTATATTTTGTGATAAAAATTTGTCAGGAAAATTTACACAAAGACTTGACAGATTTAATGTGTTGTGCTAAAATATAAGCAGAAAAAGAAAAGGTAACCGTACAACGGTTAGCCAAAAGTTATTTGGTTTTAGTAAACCGCCAAACTCTGACCGGAGGGCGGTTTACTTTTTTATTGATACAATCAGTAACAACACAATTGTCAGATACAATATGTATTCCATAAAAAACTATCACCCCCATTCTCGACTTATGATAATCGAAATGGCGGCCAACCGCTCTACTTTTTCCCTTTTCTTTTATCTGCAAAACATATTATACACCGATTGGCGAAATTTGTCAAGAAAATTATCCACGTTTTATCATTTTGCGATAAAGCGCTTTTTTTATGCCTATTTTTAAGCGAAAGCGAGGTGAAAACCTATGAATTTATTCAGCAAAATCAAGAACTTATACCGCAATTCCGCGAGTGACATCAGTATCAAGGACGATTCGCCCGAAAGCTGGTACTCTATGGCGGAGCTTGCCGAACGGCTTGAAAATTTGGTATCTTCCCCCTCTGCTCTGTATTCGGTCGGAACGGTGTTCGCGTGCGTGAATTATCGTGCGAGAATGTTGTCAAAACTGCCTTTTCAGGTATTTCACAAAGAAATCACCGAAAAAGACGGAACAGAGGTCGAACAAAGGTATCGCGCGGACATAAACCACCCGGTACGGCTGCTTTTGGAACGCCGACCGAACAAATATCAAACCCCGACAATGTACAAACAGTTCATTATGACGAACGTACTTACTCGGGGTTTTTGTGTTATATACAAAAAATATGACACATACGGCAATATAACCGAGCTTATACCGTGGAAGTCGCAAGAGGTCGGGGTCGAAAAAATTCTTGACCGTGACGAATACGTGTATTCATACCGCGGCAACATCTATACCGAGGATGAAGTCATATATATTCCGTACATATCGGCGGACGGAAAGCGCGGTATTTCGCCGCTTTCCGTGGCGCGGCATCAGATTGACGCGGTCAACAATATGGATAAACACTTAGAGGGCTTATACGCGAACGGTTCGGTCAAACAGGGTGCGCTGAAAATGTCACAGCCGATAAAAGAAGACGCAAAGCGCAAGCTTAAACGTCAATGGCGCGAGCTTTACGGCGGAGCGGCGAACAGCGGCGAGCCTGCCATATTGGATAACGGTATTGATTGGATTGACATATCTCTGCCTATGACGGATTTACAATTCATTGAATCCAAAAACCTCACGGCAAAAGAGATTGCGGCAATATTCGATGTACCGCCGTCGGCTATCGGTCTTGCACAGGAAAAATATTCGAATCTGCAAGAGATAAACGACAGGTTTATGCAGGACGTGGTCGCGTCAGACTGTATAAACATCGAAGAAGCTCATAATTTTTCGTGCTTTATGACAAGTGAATCGAATTATTACACCAAATTCAATCTGTCCGCAGGAATGCGCGGCAGTGCGGACAAACGTATTGCATATTATGAAAAGATGTTGCAAATGGGTGTTATCACCATTAACGAAGTCCGCGCTATGGAAGAGATGAACGGTATCGGCGAGCTTGGCGACAAGCATTATGCAAGCCTTAATTATACCACTCTCGATACCCTCGAAAAACACGAAAGAATTAAAGAGGGTGAATAACCGCAAAATTTGATGAACATCTCACGGGACGTCGAGGCCGCGGATTGCCGGTGACAATCGTTTTGCGATTTGACCGAGCCGGCAGACGAGAGCCGTCCCCTACAGAATTGTGGTATACGTAATGTTTGGTTGTAGGGATGGGCGTCCCCGACCGCCCGAACACACCAACAAACGGATTCGGACAAAAGAAAGGAAATGATTTATTTTGACTTATGATTTTTGTAAATTCAAAAACGGAACAGACGGCTCTAATTCAGAGCTGTTTTTTTATGGCGACATTGTATCGGATAGCTGGTCGGCGTGGTCTGATGAAGACCAATACCCGATGAATGTCAGTCAGCTTTTAAAGGAAATCGGCAACGATGATATTGACATACACATCAACTCGGGCGGCGGTGATGTGTTCGCCGGGGTTGCCATATATAATATGTTGCGTTCAACAGGCGGCAAAAAGACGGTGTATATTGACGGTCTTGCCGCATCGATTGCGTCGGTTATAGCAATGGCGGGCGATGAAATTATTATCCCGTCAAACGCCTTTATGATGATACATAAGGCGTGGACGTTCGCAATGGGAAACGCAAACGATATGCGCACCCTTGCCGACACTCTCGATAAACTCGACAGCGGCATAGTTGCCACGTATATGACCCGTGCCGCGGACGATGTGACCGAGGATAAGATAACCGAACTTATGACGGCGGAAACGTGGCTGACGGGTTCGGAGGCGGCAGAGCTTTTTACCAATGTTAAAACAGTTGACACCGTTACGGCGGCAGCATCATGCAACAGTAAGTTTATGGACAGGTACAATGTTCCGAAAGGGTACACGGATATATTATCACAACGTAAACCCGATTCGGCGAATGTTCCGCCCGAGCTTGCGAAATACGCCGAGTATTCGGCGGCGGCAAGAAAAATTATTGAATAATGAAAAATTGATTATGCCCGACCCCGTTGCGCAAGCCGCACCCTTGCGCAGTCACCTTTCCCTCCGGGAAAGACGATAAAGGGGCGTTGCCCCTTTAAAACCCCATATTAGGAATTATGCGAAATGGGCAAACAGAATCAAAATAATTTTTACAATGCCGTCCGGGAGCGGCAGACGGAACAGGGCAACGGGCGATTAATTCAATAAAATTATTTTGATTCTGATGTATGCCGTTATTTCGTTTGAATAAATCATCAATGAGGTAAATATTTGAACACACGAACAAACGGCACAAATTATAACGCAAAAAATTAAAATTTTATATAAAACAAAAAGGAGTTTTTAAAAATGAGTATCAGAATGAGCAACGAAATGCGAGAGCTTAGAAATCAATTAAAGGCGGCTCTTGACAACATTGACAAAGCCGTATCAAACGGCGATGTAGAAGCGGCGGAAAACGCCAAAGCAGAGGCGGACAAGGTTAGAAACTTGCTCACCATTGCCGAGAACGCGTTTGAAGCGCGCAAAGGTTTGGAAACGGACGATAATGACGGCAACAACGGCGGCGGTGAGGACGTTAAATATAACGCACTGCTGTTTTATAAAGCCGTTTCGGGTCAGACGCTGACCGATGCAGAAGCAAAAGCCGTAAAGGCATCTGTCAACGAGTACAAAAACAAGTACAGCGAGGGCAGCAAGGCTGACGGCGGCTATACCGTACCCGATGACTTGTCAACAACAATATATGAAAGCATTAAATCAAAGGAATCCGTCCGTAATCTTGTATCGACAGAGAATGTAAATTCGGCAACGGGTACAAGAATTTGGCGCAGCGGTGAAGCGAACAAGCTCTATAACACCGAGGAATACAGCGAGATTCAAGAGATGAACAATGCAAAATATGAACCGATGACCTATAAACAGCACAAATTTGCAGGTCTTATGTCTGTATCGAGTGAGCTTTTAGAGGACAGTTTTAACAACTTTGAGGCAGAAATCAGAAATTGGCTCGCCGATGCGGCAAGAGTAACCGAAAACCACGAAATTTTGTACGGCGCAGGCGGCGAAAAGCATTGTCAAGGTCTTATCTCAACCTCGGGCGCGTATGATGAGGTATCCGCGCCGACAACGCTCACCGTTGACTTTTTCCGCGCGGTGTATTTGTCACTTCCGAGCGGCTATCGCGCAAAGGCAAAATGGGTTATGAACTCACTTGCTTTTGCAAAAATCGCAGAGATAAAAGACGGTGACGGCAGAAGCGTTCTGCAGCCCGACCCGAGAATTGCGGACAGTTACACTCTGCTCGGTTTTCCCGTTCAGGTTCTCGACATCGTTCTGACCGATGAGGATAACAAAACCGTTGTTATGTTCGGTGATTTCAATGCGGCATACCGTATGTTCACACGCCGCGATTTCGGTATTGCTTTCACTGACATCGGTGCAGGCGCGTTTGAAACCGACAGTTTAAAGGCGAAGGGCGTAGAACGCTTTGACGGACGTATATTTGACCGCAAGGCTTTGGTTATGATAAGAGGTTTTTCGGTATCACCACTTACAATTTCGGCGACATCGGGTACACTGTCCGAGGATATAACCGAAGCAACCTTAAAGAATCTCACAAAGGCACAACTTTTGGAGCTTTGCAGCGAGCTTGAAGTAACGGGCGTTACCGCCGAGAGTACAAAAACGGCGATTGTGACGGCTATACTTGCAAAGGTCAACCCGACAACTGCCGACGGCGGCCAAAACGGTGATTAATTATGAAATTCGGTGATATGCGTGACAGGATAGTAATTTTGTCCCCCGGATATTCGTATATTAACGATTTCGGCGAAACGGTGCCTGCGTGGGCGCCGTTTCGTCCGTATTCCGAGGACAATCCTCGTAAGCTGCCCTTGCTCACCGTAACCGAGGGAGCGGCACAGCCGCAATATCTCGGCACGGCAGACGAAAACGCCGTACAGCAATATGCGATATGGGCACAGGTTACTCCGCTCAACGGCCGAGAATATGAAGAAAGTCAAAAATTGCGTGCGGAAACGACGTACAGCATTAAAATAAGATATGCGGCGAATATACGCAGTGATTTTAAAGTGTTGTATAAAAATCGGCTGTTTGAGATTATTTCAGTTTTGAATCTCGGCTCACGAAATCGTGAGATAAAACTTGTATGTTCGGAGGTCGATAACTATGGCAAGGAAGAGCAGTGACGTACTCGGCATAGATGAGCTTATAAAAACGTTTGATAAAATGGAATCAAAGTTCGAAAGTAAAGCTACCGCTATGCTTGCAACAAGTACCCGACAGGCGAAAAAACGCGCAAAACAGCAAACGGTAAAAGTTACGGGAAATTTGCGCAAGGCGTGGAAAGAGAAAAAGCCGAAAGAATACCAAAACGGCAAATATGTTGTCGGTATGGTATATAATAATGCACCGCACGGACATTTATATGAGGACGGACACCGTCTTATAGTGCGCGGCCGCGAAATCGGGCGCGTTGAGGGCAGAAAGGTTCTTAAAAAGACTATGGACGAAGTAAACGACCGTGTTCTCAAAGATGCGGAAAAAATTCTCGATGAGATTACAAAGGATGTGCAATGATGATAGATTGTGACGATATTCAAAGAGCGGTCGGCGGACTTTTACGCAAAAACGGCTTTTCGGTGGTTGCCCTCGAAGTACAGGACGGCGCGAAAAAGCCGTTTTGTTGTGTTGAGGTCTTTCCGTCCGAGAGTGAACGCACGGCGCACTTTATCGTTGAGGACACGTTTTCGGTAAATATAGCGTACTATCCGAAAACAGAAACCAACGAGGAGCTGCTCCGCGCCGCAAAGATTATCAAACACGCCGTTCTGTACACTCCGCTCGATATTGACGGGCGGTGCGTGGAAACATTCAATGTAAAATTCAACCGTGCCGATACGGTTTTGACCGCGGCGGCAGATTATACGGTCGAACAGTTATACGATACGGGCGATGAATCGGACGGCGAGATTGCAGATTTGGAATTGAAAATTTAAAAACAATTATATCCGACCCCGTTGTGCGATTTGACCGGGCGGTCGGGGACGCCGTCCCGAAAATGCGAACAAACGGCGCAAATTGTGATTATTTTGATTTACAACAACAAATAATTTTGAAAGGATGATTTTTTATGGGAATGCCTGAATTATTAATACAAATTAAGGCGGCGGCGACAACCGCAATATCACGTTCGGGGCGTGGTGTGGTTGCGCTCGTATTAAAAGACGACACATCACAGACGGACACGTTTGTGTATGCAAAAATGACCTCGGTGGCAAAAAGTCACTGGACAACAGCAA
Organism: uncultured Eubacteriales bacterium; assembly: GCA_900545865.1. Classification (GTDB taxonomy): domain Bacteria; phylum Bacillota; class Clostridia; order Monoglobales; family Monoglobaceae; genus UMGS1820. Next base: position 13,505 of record URAN01000049.1, on the reverse strand, counting down.
ACCTCGACTATATTCAAAAAACTTTTGACGGTTCGCCGGCAAGGGTAATTGTCGAGAGGATAAGCGCAACAAACGGCGACTTAACCGAGGCGTTGGCACGGCTTAAAACAAAGAAGTGGAATTATATTGCCGTTCCCGGTGCGACATCGGACGAAATAACCGAACTCGCAACGTGGATAAAGAACAACCGCGCATCGGGAAAAACGTTCAAGGCGGTTTTACCGAACACGGCGGCGGATAACGAGGGAATTGTGAACTTTGCCACGGATGATATTCTTGTCGGCAAAAAGACATATTCAACCGAAGAATATTGTTGCCGTATTGCCGGGATACTTGCCGGCACAGACTTAGACAACAGCGCGACATACACCGTTTTGTCCGAGGTGTCGGGCATAACCGAGAGTACAGACCCCGACACGGATGTTGAGAACGGAAAGCTGATACTTATAAACGACGGCGAACATATCAAGCTCGGCCGCGCGGTAAACTCGCTTAAAACAATCGGCACAAACAAAACCGCCGATATGAAAAAGATTAAGATTATGGACGGTCTTGACCTTATGTGTGACGACATCCGCAAGAGTTTTGAAGAAAACTATATCGGCGAGGGCAACAGCTATGACAACAAACTATTGTTTGTCAATGCGGTAAACGTTTATCTGTCGGGGCTTGAACGTGACGGCGTATTGTATGATGAGTTCGACAATACCGCGTATATTGATATTGATTCACAGAGGGCGTATTTAGAGGGTATAGACCCGTCATATGCCGAGTACAGCGATGACGATATTAAAAAAGCAAACACCGGCAGCCGTGTATATGTCGGATGCAATGTAAAGATGCAGGACGCAATCGAGGACTTGCATTTCACAATTTATATTTAAGAGAGGATTGATTTATTATGGCAACAAAACCTACTGCACCGCGCGTAATGAGCGGTACTCACGGATACGTGTATTGGGATAACGAAGTTGTGTTTGAAGTTTCATCGGCAGAGGCGACTCTCAAACCCGACAGAGAGGACGTGACCTTTGCCGGGGATATGTGGAAAGACAGCAAACTTATGGGAGTCGGCGGCGAGTTTTCGCTGAAAGTAAAGAAAGTATTTTCAAGAGCGAAAAAACTTGCCGAGGCATTTTCAAAGGGCAAAGACCCACGTTCTGAAATGATATATAAGCTTGATGACCCGGACGCATACGGCGCTGAACGTGTCGCTCTGCATAACTGCTGGTTTAACGATTTAACGCTTATGAACTTTGAGAACGGAAAGACCGCCGAGGACGAATTTTCGGGAGGTTTCACATCGTTTGATTATCTCGACAGCGTGGCAGTGAGATAGGAATATAATGCGGAATGCGGAATTCGGAATTAAACGTATAACCGCGTAATTTGATGGACATCTCACGGGCGGTCGAGGTCGCAGATTACCGGTGGCAATCGTTTTGCGATTGACCGAGTCGGCAGACGAGAGCCGCCCCCTACAACCGAACGGGATATATACAAAAAAACAGGGCTCCCGAAAAATGAGGGTTATACCCGAAATTTTTTGGGAAGAGGAAACGCCGCGCCGCAGGCGATGAATTTTATCGTGATAAAATTCGAGCAAGCACAGCGTGCGTTGACGACAGAAAGGAAAATTTAAAATGTCAAAAGAATCTATTAAAAAACTAACGCTCAGCGATTTTATCGCACGCAAGGAACAAAGAGAACGCGACCTAAAATCGCCGCAGACAGACGATTTATACATAAAGTCGCTTGACGGATGTATTACCGTTGCCGAGCCGACCTCGGCACAACTGACGGACGCGCGCAAAATGGCAGAGGACAGCGAAGAATACGGTAACGCATACATCGTGTATCAATGTTGTGTTGAACCGAGTCTTAAATCGGCGGAGTTACAATGCGGCGAGCCGCGTGATACGGTGCTTGGTATATTCAAACCGGGCGAGGTACAGATGATTGCGGCTCACCTTATGAAAATGGCGGGATACGACGATGACAGCGTGACTGTCACGGACAAGCTAAAAAACTAATCACAGCGGACAGAGAAGCGTATATGCTCCACTATTATTTAGAGCGCGGTATTACGCCGGAGCATATTCTCTCGCTCTCTCCGCTCGAGAGAGAATTTTATATTGCGTCAATGTGCGTCACCGCAGACGAAATCAAAAACGCAACGAAACAATAATTTAATGCGGAATTCGGAATTAAACGAATATCCACATAATTTGATGAACATTATACGGAAAGGAGACATTGCGACGTGGCTAAAAACAGGCAAATCAAAGCCACACTTGTATTGTCCGAGGGTAACTTTTTTACCAATGTCAAAAGAGCTTCCTCGGGGCTTAACAGTTTAAAGAAAAATTTCGATAAAAACTCATCGAGCATGAAAAAACACGCCGCTGTCCTCGATTCAACAGGTAAGGGACTTACATCGTTGGCGAAAAAGGTTGTCGGTGTTGCCGCCGCTTATGTAAGTATCAAAAAGGTTACTTCCGTGGCGCAAGAGTGCATGGAAAAGGCAAAAAACGCCGAACAGGCAAACGTCAGACTTAATACAATAATGCAGCAGATACCCGGAATAACACAGGAAGCCAAAGACGGCGTTGCGGCGTATTGTAAGGAGCTTTCCAAACAGACGAGCATTGGCGGCACGGCTCAAAAAATGGGTGCCTCACAGCTCGCGTCCTTTAAAATGTCAGCCGAATCGGTCAAAAAATTAATGCCGTCGCTTAACAATCTTGCTGTTGCTCAATATGGCGTAAGAGTATCGGGCGACCAGATGATACAGGCGGCGAATATGCTTGGTAAGGCATATTCGGGTCAGACGGGCGCACTCACCCGTGCCGGTGTTGTTTTATCCGACACACAGGCAAAGATAATAAAGAACGGTACTGACGCACAAAAAACCGCCGCACTTGTTGAGGTTCTTACCCAAAACTTCGGTGATTTAGCCACCCAAATGGCAAACACCAAAGAAGGTAAACTTGTCCGGATAAAAAATTCCATAGGCGGAATAAAGACAATGGTCGGCAACAAGCTTTTACCCGTTGTTGCAGAGGTGACCGGATTTATTGCCGATAAGCTTCCGATAGTGCAATCTGCGATAGAAAAAATCACTGACAAGTTATCACCGTACATTCAAAGCGCAATCAGTGGTATAAAATCCGTTTTTGGCAAGATTGCTCCGATAATTAAAGATACAATAAGCACAAAAATTATTCCTGCCGTATCCGCGGTATGGAAGTTTGTATCGGGGGTTTTTTCAAGTATCAAAGACGCATTCGCCAAGAACGAAAAAAACTTTTCAAAGACCGGTGAACTTATAAACTCTGTCGGTAATGTTTTTAAATCGGCGTGGAATGCCATACAGCCGATATTGAATTTTATAAAGGATTTTATTATTCCCGAAATCGTGGCTGTTATCGGCGATATGATTCCCGTTCTGACTAAGGTATTTGATTTTGTCGCAAAAATGGTAACGTTTACCGGAAAGCAATGTAAAATTGTTTGGGGCATAATTATACCTTATGTCACTATGCTTTGGAAAAACATCAGAGCAGGGCTTAATCTTGCCGTAACATTCGTTGTCGGTGCGTTTAAATCCGCATGGGAAACAATTAAGTTTTGTTGGAGCAGCGTGGGAAATTTCTTTAAAGCCGTATGGGAGACCATCAAGGGTATTTTCTCGGTTGTAAAAGCCGTATTTACGGGCGACTGGCAGGGCGCATCTGATGCAGTAAAAGGCATTGTCGGCACGTGGGGCGGATTTTTCTCGGGCGTTTGGGAAGGTATAAAGAATGTATTCGCAACCACTGTCAACTGGTTCGGGGACACATTTTCTGCCGCTTGGGAAACGATAAAAAGCGTATTCTCAAATACTGTCGGTTTCTTTCAAGGTATTTGGGATACTATCAAAAATATGTTCACAAGCATAGGGGTAACCATTGCCGACGGTATTTCGGGCGCGTTTAAATCGGTCATCAATGCCGTTATAAAGTTTGCGGGCGGTTTGATTAACAACTTTATTCGCGGTATAAACTGGGCAATAGACAAAATCAACACCATACCGGGTGTGAATATAAGCAGGCTGACGGAAATCAGCTTACCTATGCTTGCCAAAGGCGGAATCATACGCCGCGGCGGTGACGTAATTGTCGGTGAGCGCGGACCCGAGATGTTATCTTTGCCGAGGGGCGCACAAGTAACACCTCTGCCGGCAGGCGCAACAAGTGGCGGCAATACATACACAAACACATTCTATGTAACCGTAAACGCGGACGATGGTTCTGCGGCGGCAAGGTTTGTAAGACAAGTAAAAGAAATATTGGATAATATGTAGGGAGCGCATCGCTCCACCAACCCCGAACGAGCTTTACAAACATAACCGCCGAGCCGCAAGGGTATAAATTAATGCGGAGCGCAGGGCTCCCGAAAAACGCCAACGAAGTGCGTTTTTTGGGAAAAGGAACAACGCCTCCGTAAAAGCGAAGTGCGACGATTAGGAGCACGAAGAAGAAAGGAGGCGTTGTGACGTGATATGCATTTTTCTGTCGGTCAACAACCGCGATGAGGTTTTGGAAATTCCGATTGTTCCGCCCGAATTTTCGGTCACAAAACCGCAGGGCGATGATACGTTCGAAACGGTCACAGGTGCGGAATTATCGTTTATTGACGTACCGGGGCTTAAATCCATAGCGTGGGAGAGCTTTTTTCCGTCCAAAGATTATCCGTTTATAAACGGAGAACGGCTTGACGATGTATGGCAATACGGATACAAGATTGATATGTGGGTCAAGCGTAAACTTCCCGTTCGGCTCATCATATCGGGAACGCCGATTAATATGGCGTGCAAGATAAGTCAATTTGACTATAAAATAAACTCAACGGGCGACATCGATTACAGTATTGCGTTTAAAGAGATGCCGCTCATCAATACGGAAAGCGAGGAACTGACAATGGCACAGTATGAGGAATTACTCGGCAGAATCAACGACCTGCAAGCGGCGGTACAGTCGCTTTCGGGTGACAGGGTGATAAACACCCCTGAGGACGGCGCACCGTTTTATAATCAAGCGTTGTCCGACCTGCAAAACGCAGGATACATAAACGGCACGGGCGAGAGCCTTGACCTCACCGAGGATATGGCGAGAATTATCACCGTAATGTATAGGATTCTGAAAGATAAAGGGATTTTGTAATAATTCGGAATTCGGAATGCGGAATTCGGAATTACAACCAAACGTAACGTAGACAAAAAAACAGGGTTCCCGAAAAATGAGGGTTGTACCCGAAATTTTTTGGGAAGAGGAAACGCCGCACCGCAAGCGATGAATTTTATTGTAATAAAATTCGAGCAAGCAAAGCGAGCGTTGACGACGGAAAGGAGGCGTTGTGACGCCGTGGCAACAGCAAGTAAATTTGTAAGCACCGCATCAAAAGAGGTCGGTAACGGTCCCTCAAAGTATAACACCGGGGGTGCGCCGTGGTGCGCAATCTTTGTAAATTGGTGCTTGAAACAATGCGGCGATTCACGACAGCGTGACGCGAGGGCGTGCAGTTTTGCCGATATGGGAACTCTGCATAAGAGCGGTGACAATTATACCCCGAAAGCGGGGGATTTGATTTTAATAAATCTCAAATCCAACCACTCTTACGCCGACCACGTCGCAATCGTCAAAAAGTACACCAAAAAAGACGGAAAACTTTTGACGATAAACGGCAACGGCGGCGGCAACGTTGTTACCGAATCGAATCGGTCATATGACAACAGTGTTACCGTTGTTGAAATGGAATGGGATGCGGAATCTTCCGCGCCCTTGCCAAAGATATTCTTAAACCCCGGTCACGGCAGATACCCCGACGGCACATATGACAGCGGAGCTGTGGGCAACGGATATAAGGAGGCGGAGCTTACGCGCGAGGTTGTGCGCGCCGTTGCGGATAATCTCTCGGGATACGCGGACGTTACCGTTTGGGATTATGACAAGGATTTATACAAATACTTATCGACAACCTCGTTCGCGTGGAAAGATTACGCATATTTTCTGTCCGTACACTTTGACGCAGGCGGCGGCAGCGGCACAACCGCATACAAGGCACGCAACCGCAACGCAAGCGCGGTTGAGACGGCTCTTGCCGAAAAAGTTTCGGCGGCAGGCGGATTCGAAAACAACGGCGTAAAAGACCACCCGAATAATTTGGCGGTTTTGAGCGCATCGGACAAGGCACAGAACGGCGGTACGACCTCGACATTGCTTGAAGTATGTTTCGTTGATAATGCGGCGGATATGCAAAAATACGCCGACAAAAAAGGGGATATAGCCAAAGCAATCTCGGACGCGCTGATTTCGGGGCTTAGTCTCACATATAACGGCAGCGGCGGCGGCTGGGTTGCTGATTGGCAAGAGCGAGAGCTTCCGAACAATGCGCGTGCGCTCAAATCAAAGACATATGAGCGGTATTGGAAGATTACCGCCAAAGGTACAAAGAATTATGAGGTATCGTGCGGCGAAAATGCGTCCACACACGAAACAAAGCTCCGCGTATGGAAAGATAAGTTTTTGATTATCGCACTCGGGAGCTATTACGGCGAATGCGGAACATTCGTCAAGATTAAATTCAACAACGGCGTTGAGCTTGTGTGTATAAAGGGTGACGAAAAGGACGACCGCGAAACAAACACGGAAGAACCGCCGCACTCTTACCACGTTGACGGGCCCGGTTATGTCGAAGACAAAGCGGTATCGTGCAATATGCTTGAAGTCCAAGCGGATGTGCAAGGCAGCGATTGGCAAGCGGATTTTGAAAAGGCGTTCAATGACTATACGGGTGCGACAACTTTTAATTCCTCTGTTGTCGGGATATGGACATCATCGACCGAACCCGTATGGCAAGGCGGCGGCTCGACCGAAAAGCAACCCGAATTTGAGGACACAAATGAAAAGATTCCGCTGCACAACTCAATATTCAATATGCCTGATATGGCTTTTTCGAACAACTCCGATATTTCGATGTATGTCGGCTTGCGCAACATCACGGAATCGGTCGGTACGCTTTCGTGGACGAATACAAAAGCCGAGCTTGCGACCTCTGTTTCGTTCTCTGTTGCGAAAACTGACAATGCATACGAATATATGTATCTTCCGCAAAAGGGCGAAATAATACGAATTTTCTTATGCGGAGACGAGGTGTATCGTGGTGTTATAATATCCGATGATACGGGCAACCACCACAGCAATTCCTATACGGCGGCCGACCCCGGGTATTATCTCAACAAAACAACCGATACATACCAATTTAAGGATATTCCGTCTGTTGAGGCTCTCAAAAAGATTTGCGATGATTTGTCGATTCCGATTGCGTACATTGACGATGCCGCAATGGAAGGCGCCTATATTTCCGAACTGTACATAGATAAAAATATTTCGGAAGTTATTTGGGACATTATCGACCGCATAAAAGGCGATTGGACGTTTGACTTTGTTCCGTCCGGAATCCGAATTTACAAAATCGGGACTTATGTCGCCGACCCGAAATTCAGAATGTCACCCAACACCGAACTTAAAAGCAGTATCGAATACCGCGGCACAGAATCCGTTACCTCATCGATTGAGGACAGAAAAACGGCGATTAAAATTATATCCGACACGAACGTTCTTGCATCGGCGAGAAATGACGATAGTTATAACCGTTTCGGATTTTTGCAAGAGGTGATAAAACTCGACGATGAGAACACCGACCCTTTGGCGTATGCCGAGGAACAGCTCAACATATTAAACCGTGAAACATCAACGCGTAATTTTCCTATGCAGGTCGAACTCGGCGATTATACACGCGCGGGGGATTGCCTTTGTATAGACAATGTTTGGTATCAGATAACCTCGGCACAGCACGAAATCAAAAGCGGCCGCCACACTGTGACGGTTGAATTAGAGAGGATTGATTAAATGAACGCACCTTTGGAAATGGCAAAACTGCTTAAAGAACGCGAAAATTCGGACGCTTACACGCCGATGAGCGGCATTGTGGAACAGCTCCCCGATGTAATGATTCGTATTGCGCCCAAGATTGTTTTGGATTCGAGTTATATGTCAAGCATTCTTGACATAAAGAAACAGGACAGTCACGGCAACTATATTTATCTGAACAGCCGCGTTTGGCTGCTCCCTCTCTCGGGTATGCCGAAAAAATATTTGCTGATAGGAGTTGAAACAGCATTATGAAATACGATATATCATTTGATTTTGAAAAAGGCGAGGTTGACACAACGCGCGGCGGTAACCTCTCACTTATAAGCGGCAAGACGGCACTAATCGGACGCATACAAAAGGTTTTGCGCACGGCGAAAAACCGCTTTGATGTGTATTTTGACAGCGGTTTCGGCAACGACACAGAACGATGTCTAATCGGCAAGAGTTATCCGCAGGCGTATGTTACCGCCGAGGTTGAGAGGATTGTAAAAGAGTGCGTGGGCGGTCTTGACGGCGTGAACGACATCGGTTCGTTCTCGGTCAGACGTGACGGCGCAAGGCTTGAAATAGAATTTACGGCAGACACAATATACGGAAGTGAACGGATTTCCGTATCGGATTAAAAGGGGTGAAACAAATGGCAATTGATATGACGGCATCGGGTGTTCTCGGACGATTGAGAAACGAGATACCCCAACAATACAACACGGATGTCGGAAGTGTGATGTATGACATACTCGCCGCCGCGGCAATCGAATTCGAGGCGGCATATGATACGGTCAGCGCACAGACAGGCAAAAACTTAATCGCGGCGGCAAGCGGAAGTGACCTCGATAATTTGCTTTCGCAAATGGGTTACAGCCGCAAGGCGGCAACATACGCCGAGGGGTATGTGACAATAACGGGTACGGACGGTGCAGAGGTCACCATCGGTATGTATGTCGCAAGCGGGAAGACTTTATATGAGGTTACGGAAAGCGGCACGATTTCAAACGGAAGCGCGACCGTCCCGATTCGGGCAAAGATGCCCGGTAAGAGCGGAAATGCACCGGCGGGCGCAGTTAATTACTTTCCCGTTATGCCCGAGAATCTTCTCACCGTTTCCAACAGTGCGGCGATTACGGGCGGCACGGACAGCGAAACGGATGACGAATTCAGAGAGAGGTATTATTACTTTCTCGACCACCCCGTCACATCGGGGAATATATACGAATACGAACAATGGGCGCGCGAGATTGACGGCGTGGGTCTCGCCAAATGCTACGGCACATGGAACGGTCCGGGGACGGTCAAGGTTGTTATCGCAACCGCTGATATGGAACCGGCAAGCGATGATTTGGTTGACGCGGTTACGGCGCACATTGAGGAACAGCGGCTTATCGGTCCGACCGTTACGGTGGTATCGGCAACAAGCGTTGAAATCAACGTTACGGCAACAATTTTTACAGACGGCGCATACAGTGTTGACGCGGCAAAGGCGGCGTTTATGACCGAGCTGACGGCTTATCTTAAAACGATAGGATTTAGCGGCGGTGTTGTTCCTTATACAAGAATCGGCGCAATAATTCAATCCCTGCCGGGGGTTAATTATTACACGGGTTATACACTGAACGGCGGCACGGCAAATGTCGAAATTAACGACGGCGAACTTGCTGTTGTCGGAACGGTGACAATAACAGGGGGTGTGCAATCTTGACGGATTTAGCAAAGCACCAACCCCTCTACTATAAAAAATCGAAAATTATGCAGGCGATAGACGGCGCGCTTGATACAGAATTTGACAGGCTCAAAGCGGCCGCCGCCGATATATCGCTTGAATCAAATATACAGACGACAAACGATTGGATTTCCGTTTGGGAAAGTTCGGTCGGCTTGTCGCACAACACGGAGCTGACCCTCGAACAGCGGCGCAGTCGTGTTCTTGCGCGGTATCGTCAAGTCGGCTCGACCACAAAGGCGAGGGTTGCGGCGATAGTCGAATCATATTCGCGCGGCAAGGTTGAGATAATCGAGAATTCCGCCGAATACACGATAACGATTAAATTTATTGATACAGTCGGCAAACCCGACAATATGGACGGCGTTATCGAACAGCTAAAACGGATAATACCGGCACATATCGCGGTGAATTTTGAATATAAATATCGGACATGGCGCGAGGTTTTGGCAAGCGGCAAGACGTGGCGCGAATTAAAAGACGCAGGATATACGTGGAACGATATATTGAACAAGGAGGATTTATAACAGATGTCTGACAAAACAACAAATTACAATTTTGACACGCCGGGACTTGACGGCGCGGCGAACATCGAGGTACAAGACGCAAACTGGGGAAAGGCGGACACCGCCATTGCGGCAAAGGTGGACGAAGCCGAAATGAAAAATGCTTTTAATAATTTTTTGCTTGGTTTCGTGAACGGGACTCTGCGTTGGATAAACCTTCCGTTGATAGACGACATAGATATGCGGCACAAAGGAATTAAACCGGGCGGTGCTGCCAGACCGGTACCTTCAAAGGGTGGACTTATTTTTAAAACGGGGATTTATCTATCGGGCAATGACTGTTTTTTGATATTAGAAAACGGCGATATAGGCACAGGGAACGGCGATGTCGCGGCAACTGTAAATGATGAGCTGCACTTGTTATCCGAAAAAGTCAACATCGCGGATGTGCTCACAAAAACGAACACAACAGAATTTACACCGACAGATGATTATAACCCTGCTACAAAAAAGTATACTGACGACAAGGTGAATACAAAGGTCGATAAAGTCAGCGGCAAGGGTTTATCAACCAATGATTTCACAAATACGTACAAGACAAAGCTTGATAACCTCGATACGAACCTTAATGCAAAAGTTATAAACGGGTCAAGCCTGTCATCGCTTACGCTTACGGTATCGTCAACGATTCCGACCACCCTTGCGGCAGGTACGATTTGTTTTATCCCGGAGGCTTAGCGTATGAGTATTAAAATCGGACAAAAAGATTTGGGACAAGTCTATATGGGAAACGCGAACGGCGTGCGCAAAGAGGTTAAGTCGATATACGGAAATGTGGACGGAAGCGTCAAACTTTTGTGGAAAAAGTACCCGACTGCGGCGTATGAAATAACATCGTTGCGAAAAACAGCGTGGTATGCGCCCAATTATTGTATTGACGGTGACGATAATACTTTGGCTGTATTTTTTACATATACCGACAGTGAAAAGGACGGAATAAAATTTATTCGCGTTTCGCCGAAAAAGGTTAAACTTTCGGATATTGAGTTTAAAATATCAGACATACTCGAAAGCAAGACGGGTGATTACCCCGTTACATCGGTAACAAACGCAAACGGGCTTACGCTCTTGATTGTTGATACTCGTCATAATTATGAAGATTCACAAGGTGTCATAACAGCGTATTACGGCGAGAGATTGATAAGTTTTGACGGGAAAACAGGCGTTACCACCGACAGGGGCGAAATATCGGGCAAGGGTACGATTGGCTTGCGTGCAAAGTGCTGTGCTTGGCAGAACTCGAACGGCAGTGTAACATTTTACGGCGGCGGACACCACAGCGGACACGGTTGGAATATGAAAAACACTATGGTTACCATATCGGAAAGCTTAGTTGCAACATTTACCAATTTGAGCAGTCTCGCCGTGGTGGATGATAAACGCGAAAAGGCACAGGCTATAGTCCGGAACGATACGGCATATATTATCGGCGGTTCTAACGGTATCAGTGGTCTCGGGGAACACAATTCCGACTATGTTATGAAAGTTGCAGGCGGTGTTGTCACGCAAGGACCGGTATTGAACTCAACGGAAAGGTATCAGAGACCGATATTTTCCGTTCTTGATAAAACGGGTGTTATTTGGTCTTGCGGCGGAGTAGCCGGGGATGGTCTTAACAATGACGCAACGGTCACAAAAACGATTTGCAAAATTGCCGAAAACGATGTTGTTACACTGGTTGAAAACGGCTGTCCCGACAGTATGATTGGCGGCGAAATCGACGGCAACGGCAATATTCAAATGGGAACAGACGCGGCTATATACCAATACCGATACAATTCATCGACAGGCACATATACAACATTGATAAACACCGATACAACAGCTTTGGGATTTAAAAGTTACAAATGTTTCTCCGATGCAAGCGGCGAAATACTTTGCCTTGCCACAAACAAGCAAATCGGGTCGAGGTGGTATTCCGACTACGGTCCGTATTTTGTTGTATGGCCTAAACTTAAAAATAAATAAAATTTTTCATAAAAGGAGTTTTTTAAAAATGATTTACAAACTTTGGGATAAACAAACAAACTTAATACTTCCGGACGGGAATATCTACAAACCGGAAGCGATAATGAGTATGAACGGATTCGGGTTCACTCGATTTGCCGATACGGTGCTTGGGTATCAAGGTCAGATTGTTTACGAAATTCAAAATCTTGACATTTTAAAATCAATGCACAATATAACCGAAAGCGACCCCAAAAAGGCACTTACCGCAATTGAAAAAGCAAAGTCGGACGCGGCACAAACGGCAGCAGCAGCCGAAAACGAGCCAACCGCCGAAGAACGCATTGCGGCGGCTTTGGAATATCAAAATTTGCTTAGTATGTAGGGGGTGAGAATATGAGTTTTGAGATAATAAAAAGAAATTTCGACAGAGGTTTATGGTCGGCGAATATGGTTGCTCTTGCCGTGCGCAAGGGCGTAATCACCGCCGAACAATACAAGACAATCACAGGTGAGGACTATGAGAATTGATTTACCTATTGAATTGAATATTACATCGAACGGCGCAAACCGACCGTTTTTTACCGTCAGACAAGGCGACAGCGTTTACCGTCTTGCGGTAAGTCTTTATGACAATACATCATACATATGCATATCCAAAAACGCAACCGTTATTTTCAATTGTGCCAAACCCGACAAAACATATATCGAAATGCTCGGCACAGTCACAGAGGACGGCAGGGCGGTATTTGAGATAAATTCAAATACGCTTGCGGCTGTCGGTGTTTGTAATTGCGAAATACAAATTATAGATAACGGTCAACTGACAACGCAAATATTTGACATTCGCGTCACCCCGACCGTAATATCTGACGATGTGATAAAATCCACGTCCGAATACGGAGTTTTAAAACAGATTATAGACGCGCTGAAAGGCGCAAACAACATATCGGATATTCCGAATGCACATTTAGAGGGCTTTGGCAATCGTGTAATATGCAAGCTCGACAGCCGTATCAAATATGTATCGGGCAAGGGCTTTTACTCAACCGTATATGACGAAAACCTAATCGGCGAGCATATTAATGTGTTTCTCGGCGATGAATTCACCGAAAATGGCTACAAAGGCAAGTATCGCGCGACTGTTACCGAACTTTCAAAGACCGCCGATGAGAACGGCTATAAACTCTATGACACGGGCGAGATAACAACGGCGGTCGGGATTATGACGGCAGCAGGGTATATCCCGAAAGGGTTCTACGGTTCGCTTATCATAAACGGCGGCGTTGACGGCGATGT
>URAN01000048.1 GCA_900545865.1 uncultured Eubacteriales bacterium | reverse complement strand
CTCTTCCCAAAAAATTTCGGGTGCAACCCTCATTTTTCGGGAACCCTATATTTTTCATACATTCCGTTTCGATTCCGCATTCCGCATTAATTTAAATTACGCATTCCGCATTCCGAATTGAATTAATATTGTGTTAAACCCCGATTTTCGGGCAGAGATGCTCAATCGGGCAGGTATCGCATTTCGGTGCGCGCGCCGTGCAATATGCACGTCCGTGATATACGAGGCAATGGCAAAAATCCGCCCAATCCTTTGGCGGCAACAGCTTTTGAAGGTCAAGTTCTATCTTATACGGGTCTTTTTGGTTCGTCAGACCCATTCGGTTCGAAAGCCGAGTTGCGTGTGTATCGACCACCACGCCGGGGATTCCGAAAAAGTCGCCGAGAACAAGGTTTGCGGTTTTCCGCCCGACCCCCGGCAGCTTTAAAAGGTCATCCATATTATGCGGAACTTCGCCGCCGAAATCGTCAATCAGCATCCGACAACATCCGATTATGTTCTTTGCTTTATTCCTGAAAAAACCCGTTGAGCGTATATCCTCTCTGAGTTCAAGCTCATCGGCGTTTGCAAAGGCGTATACATCGGGATATTTGGCAAAAAGCGCAGGCGTTACCATATTCACCCTCGCGTCGGTGCATTGCGCGGCGAGCTGTGTCGCAATAAGTAATTCAAGCGCGGTTTTGTACTCGAGAGTACAGTCGGCATCATCATATACCTTGCCGAAAACCTCAAAGATTTTTTCGGCTCTTTCGGACTTCTTCTTTATACTTTCACGCATTTTGTTGTCCTCCTTGCACAAAATCGCAAAAATTTACAAATAACTCTTGCAAAAAGCATTTTTTAATATTATAATATAAATCAGAACGTTTTGCAATATTTTATTTTAAAATACGGCAAAATAAATAAGATAAAATTTATGCCAAATGCGGTTAGAAATACAAATCATTTCCGCAGACGGCAGCCGAAAGGATGCAGATTATGATGTTTGAACTTGAAAGCATTAAAAAAACAGACCCACAGGTCGCCGAGGCGATTTTGAACGAACTTGGCAGACAGCGCGCAAAAATTGAGCTTATTGCGTCGGAGAACTTTGTCAGCCCTGCCGTTATGGAGGCAATGGGTACGCCGCTTACCAACAAATACGCCGAGGGTTATCCCGGCAAGCGTTATTACGGCGGCTGTGAATATGTTGACGTGGTAGAGGACTTGGCACGCGACCGTGCAAAAGAGCTGTTCGGTGCTGAATTTGCGAACGTACAGCCGCATTCGGGCGCAACGGCAAACCTTGCCGCATTTTTCGCGCTTATGGAACCGGGTGACACTTACCTTGGTATGAATCTGGCGCACGGCGGTCATCTGAGCCACGGCTCGCCCGTAAACATCTCGGGTAAGTACTTTAATGTCGTACCATACGGCGTTGACGATGTTACGCACAGAATAGATTATGATAAGGTAAGAGAACTCGCGCATGAGCATAAACCCAAGATGATTCTTGCCGGTGCAAGCGCATACGCTCGTGAGATTGATTTTGCGAAATTCCGTGAGATTGCCGATGAAGTCGGCGCATATCTTATGGTTGATATGGCGCACATTGCGGGACTTGTTGCGGCAGGTCTGCACCAAAGCCCCGTACCGTATGCGGATGTTGTAACCACCACAACACACAAGACCTTGCGCGGACCTCGCGGCGGTCTTATCCTTTGCAAAGAGGAACTCGGCGCAAAGATAAACAAAGCCGTATTTCCCGGCTGTCAGGGCGGACCGCTTATGCACGTTATCGCCGCTAAAGCAGTATGCCTCAAAGAGGCTCTCTCTCCCGAGTTTAAAGCGTATCAGCTTCAAGTTAAAAATAACGCGGCAAAGCTGGCACAAGAGCTTATGGCAAGGGATTTGGATATTGTGTCGGGCGGAACGGACAACCACCTTATGCTTGTTTCGCTGCTTAAACAGGACAAGACGGGTAAAGAAGTCGAGCATAACCTTGACGAGGTTGGTATCACCTGTAATAAGAACACAATTCCGAACGACCCCAAGAGCCCGTTTGTTACAAGCGGCATAAGACTCGGAACCCCTGCCGTTACGACAAGAGGATTCAAAGAGGAAGATATGACCGAGGTTGCACAGCTCATATCAATGGTGGTTGACAACTTTGAAAAGAACCGCTCTGAGGTTGCCGAAAGAGTAAAGGCTCTTTGCGCAAAGCACCCTCTTTATGAATAATAAAGATGAGTAATATAATGAACAAACCGCTTGCGGATAAGATTCGTCCCAAAACCTTGGACGATGTTGTCGGACAGCGGCACATTCTCGGCAAGGGGCGGATTTTGAGAAACATAATCGAGAGCGGCGAGATTCCGAGTATGATATTCTACGGTCCGTCCGGCACGGGAAAGACCACCGTTGCCAATATTGCCGCCGAAATTTCGAACAAGCCGCTCTATCGGCTCAACGCCACAAATGCGTCCGTTTCGGACATAAAGGCAATCGTCAAAGAAAGCGAGGGATTGCTCGGGACTGACGGGGTATTATTATACCTCGATGAGATACAAAACTTTAATAAAAAGCAACAGCAATCCCTGCTTGAATATACCGAAAACGGTAAGATTACGCTCATTGCAAGCACGACCGAGAACCCGTATTTTTATGTGTATAACGCAATCCTCAGCCGCAGCACGGTCTTTGAGTTCCGACCGCTGACCGCCGCGGATATTGAGGCGGCGCTGAGCCGTGCAATGCGGATTATCGCCGATGAATCGGACGGCGCAATAGCGGAGGATGACGGGTTTTTGAATATGCTTGCCGAAAAATCGGGCGGAGATGTAAGGCGTGCGTTGAACTCTCTTGAACTTGCGGTGAGGTATACGCCGCCGCAAAGTGACGGAGTCGTACATCTGACGCGCGACACGGCGGAGCAATGCACGCAAAAAAAGGTAATGCAATATGACAAAATGGGCGACAGCCACTATGACATATTGAGCGCCTTTCAAAAATCCATAAGGGGCAGCGACCCCGACGCGGCGGTTCACTATCTCGCAAGGCTTGTCGAGGCGGACGACATAGCATCGATTTGCCGGCGGCTTATGGTGATTGCGTGCGAGGACATCGGACTCGCTTATCCGACCGCGATAACGATAGTGAAAGCGTGCGTAGACAGTGCGCTTATGCTCGGCTTTCCCGAGGCGCGGATTCCGCTCGCACAGGCGGTGATTTTGCTTGCAACCGCTCCGAAATCCAATTCGGCGATTATGGCGGTTGATGCCGCGATTGCGGATATTCAAAACGGCGACACGGGGAATATTCCGCGGCAGCTACAAAACAAGCACTGTGACGGAGAGGGCGACCTGCCGAAAGGACAGAATTATCTTTATCCGCACAGCTATCCGAATCATTATGTCAAACAGCAATACCTGCCCGATAAGATTAAAGACAGAAAGTATTATCAATTCGGCGACAACAAGACCGAACAGGCGGCAAGGGAATATTGGGCGCGGATAATCGGAAATTAAATCAATTCGGGATGCGGAATGCGTAATTCGGAATTTAAATTAATGCGGAATGCGGGATGCGTAATTCGAAATTCGGGCGAACTTACGAACGAAATATTAACAAACCATAACATTTCGGTAAACTCGGCAGCGCAAATGTTGACAAAATTCTATCTTTTGTGTTATATTATATAATGCTGAATTTGTTTTTTGAGAATTGATTCGCATATTTTGATTAAATCGGCGGAAAATATTACTTGAATTCCGAATAATGGACAAATGAGCGAATATAATGATAAATCAGAGATTGGAATGATAAAATGAACAAGGGTTTTAAAATGATTGTTGTTTTGATAACGGTGGCTGCTTCGCTTATGGCGGCAATGTTAGGCGTGTATGCAATGCATCACGTTGCCGGAATGTCGGTCGGAAACACCGTAATTTTGAACGGTCTTGATGAAGAAACCGAAAATGTCGGAATGGTAAACGTTTTATTGATAGGCGTTGACGAGGACGGCACGCGAAGCGATACGATTATGCTTGTTTCGATTGACGGATATTCAAACCGTGTAAGCATAATTTCGATTCCGCGTGACACAATGGTAAAACCCGAGGGCTATGGCTATCAAAAGATTAACGCCCTTATCGGCATCGGACAGGCGGCGGTCAAAAAAGGTACGGCGAACGAACCCGAAGAGATTCTTGTTCAAAAAGTAAAAGATGTTACCGGGCTTCCGATAAACTACTTTGTTTCGGTTGATTTTGACGGATTCAAGGACATTATTGACGCGGTTGACGGCGTTGATTTTAACGTACCCTATGATATGAATTATGACGACCCTGCTCAGAACCTGCATATTCATCTCAAGGCAGGTCAACAGCACCTTGACGGACAGGCGGCACACGATTTCGTCAGATTCCGCCACAACAACGGCGGTTCCGCGCCCGGTGAATACGCAATGGGTGACGAGGGCAGAGAATACTGGCAGCAAGAGTTTATAAAAGAGCTTGTCAAACAAAAGATGAAACCTCAATATCTCACAAAGATTGACGATATTTTCGAGGTGGTAAGCAAGAATGTCAGAACAAATTATAAAATGCAGGATTTGCTGAGCCATCTCGACCTTATCCAAAAGGTGGATATAACCTGTATCGGTTCGTACCAGCTCCCCGGTGAGTCAAAGTATTTCCGCGCGGACGGACAGGCGGACACTCTTTGGTGGTATCTCTATGATGAGGAAGAAACCCGAAATCTTATAAACAGCGTTTTCCTGCCCAAGACCGAACAGGAGTGGGAGGCATACAAAACCGAACACGGTGAGGAGATTGCGAGCGGTGATGCCGGGTTCGGAACTATCTCGGAGATGCACAGAAACAGCAAGTCAAACCAAAGCTCGACCAAGGCAGAGGGGGTTGAGGATATGAGCGGCACAAGCCAATCATCGTCAAAATCTTCATCTTCCGCAACGGTCATTGACGAGGGATGATATTTTTAAGAAAATATTTACGCGAAAACACCTTGTGAAAACGGGTGTTTTCCGCTTTTTACGATATTTGTTTACAAAAAATGCAGTTTTCGGGCAAAGTTCAAGTAAAATTTTATGAAAATTTGTCGAAGAATTATCTAATAAATCTGTTGACATACCAAAAAAAGTATGTTATACTTATTTGGTTAATACCAATGGGTAAAGTGAGGGATAGGCAAATATGGAAAAGCTGAATACTCATAAAAGGGTTGCCGGGATTAAACAAACCCGTAATGCAATTCTGTCGGGAAAGGCGGAATCTGTTTATGTTGCCGCCGATGCACAGCCGTTCGCTGTTGCGCAAATCCTTGAACTTTGCCGCGACAGAGGTATTTCGCCCGTGACGGAATATTCCGCTCACGATATTGGCAGAACTTGCGGAATTGACGTTCCCTGTGCTGCTGCGGCTGTTTATTCCGCCGAAAATTAATTCGTTAAAAACATTTTTATGTTTTTATATATATTCTATATGTATGGAGGTGAACATATTGCCAACATTTAACCAGTTAGTCAGAAAGGGCAGATCGACCGTTGAAAAGAAATCAACAGCTCCTGCGCTCTTGAAAGGCTTGAATACCAAAAAGAGTCAGCTTACCGACCAGGCTTCTCCGCAAAAGAGAGGTGTTTGTACTTCGGTTAGAACAATGACCCCCAAAAAGCCTAACTCGGCTCTCCGTAAGGTTGCCAGAGTTAAGCTTACAAACGGAATAGAGGTTACCGCTTACATTCCGGGTATCGGTCATAACCTTCAGGAACACAGCGTTGTTATGATTAGAGGCGGAAGAATTAAGGACCTGCCGGGTGTACGTTATCATATTATCCGCGGTACTCTCGATACTTCGGGTGTGGACAAGCGTATGCAGAGCCGTTCAAAGTACGGCGCAAAGCGTCCTAAATAAGACTGACACAATTACAAGTTAAAATGTAAGTGCATATATGTTTACTATAAATATTACGGCCTATATGCACGACAGCGGATTTTTACATCCGTTGAGTACCTTAATGGTGAATAAACCTAGAGAAGGAGGGGAAGAAAAGTGCCAAGAAGAGGTCATATTGCCCGCCATGATGTTTTGCCTGATCCTATGTACAACAGCAAAACTGTTACAAGACTTATCAACAACATCATGTTAGACGGCAAAAAGGGCGTTGCCCAAAGAATAGTTTATGATGCTTTCGATATAATCAAAGAAAAGACAGGCAAAGATCCCGTTGAAGTATTTGAGGAAGCAATGAACAGCGTTATGCCTGTTTTAGAGGTTAAGGCTCGCCGTGTCGGCGGTGCCAACTATCAGGTTCCGATTGAGGTTAGACCTGACAGACGTGAAACACTCGGTCTGCGCTGGATTACATTGTTCGCAAGAAAGAGATCCGAAAGAACAATGGCTGAACGTCTTGCTAACGAGCTTATGGATGCCACAAACAGCACCGGCGGCGCGTTCAAGAAGAAAGAGGATACTCACAAGATGGCTGAAGCGAATAAGGCATTCGCTCACTATCGCTGGTAATTTTTACTTGAAAAATTTGTTTCCTTTGTCCGCTTGGTCAATTTCGCATATCTCGATATAGCTCATTGACCGTCACGAACAAATTAAACTAAATTTTTCGGCGTAAAACCCGAACGGTTGGTTTGTATGATTCGTCTAATGCATATCTCGATACAGTTCGATGATTTGCACGAACCGATTAGGTGTTTACGCGGTACACAGCGAAAGCTATCAAAAAAATACAGAATACGGCAAAGCCGTAAATATGCAGCGCATACGCACTGCGAAAGGAGTTACTATGGGTAGAGCGTTTTCTCTGGAGAAAACCAGAAATATAGGTATCATGGCTCATATTGATGCCGGTAAGACTACTACCACCGAGCGTATCTTGTTCTACACCGGTCGTATTCACAAAATCGGTGAAACCCACGAGGGTGCTTCACAGATGGACTGGATGGAACAGGAAGCGGAGCGTGGTATTACCATTACCTCTGCCGCAACAACTGCACAGTGGAAGAAACACAGAATCAACATTATCGATACACCGGGACACGTTGACTTTACCGTTGAGGTTGAGCGTTCACTTCGTGTTTTGGACGGAAGTGTTACGGTTCTTTGTGCAAAGGGCGGCGTTGAGCCTCAGTCCGAAACCGTTTGGCGTCAGGCTGATAAATATCATGTACCGAGAATGGTATATGTAAACAAGATGGACATTATGGGCGCTGACTTTTACAATGTTATCGCTATGATGAAAGACCGTTTGAAATGTAACGCTGTTCCGATTCAGCTGCCTATCGGTGCTGAAGACGACTTTAAGGGTCTTATCGACCTCATTCAGATGAAGGCTTATGTTTATTATGATGAGCTCGGTCAGGATGAGAGAATCGAGGAAATTCCCGATGATATGAAAGCGAAAGCTGAGGAATATCGTCAGGCATTGCTCGAGGCTGTTGCTGAAACAGATGAAGAGTTAATGGAAAAATTCTTTGATACGGGTGACCTCAGCGAGGATGAAATCAAAAAGGCTATCCGTAAGGCAACCATCGCAAACGAGATGGTTCCGGTTCTGTGCGGTTCTTCTTATAAGAACAAGGGTGTACAGAATATGCTGGACGCGGTTATTGACTTTATGCCGTCTCCGTTGGATATTCCCCCGATTAAGGGTGTTATTCCGAGAACGGAGGAAGAGGACGTTCGTCACGCATCCGATGACGAGCCTTTCTCGGCTTTGGCATTTAAGATTATGACCGACCCGTTCGTAGGTAAGCTTGCGTTCTTCCGTGTATACTCGGGTACGCTCAACAGCGGTTCTCACGTTTATAATTCAACAAAGGATAATAAAGAGAGAATCGGTCGTATCCTTCAGATGCACGCGAACCACAGAGAGGACATCGAAACCGTTTATTCGGGCGATATTGCCGCTGCTGTCGGTTTAAAGAATACAACAACAGGTGACACGCTTTGTGACGAAAAACATCCGATTATTCTTGAATCAATGGAATTCCCGGAACCCGTTATCCGTGTCGCTATCGAGCCTAAAACAAAGGCAGGTCAGGAAAAAATGGGTATTGCTCTTTCGAAACTTGCGGAAGAAGACCCTACTTTCAGAACATATACAGATGATGAAACAGGTCAGACAATTATCGCCGGAATGGGCGAGCTGCACCTCGAAATCATCGTTGACCGTCTGCTTCGTGAATTTAAGGTTGAGGCAAATGTAGGTAATCCTCAGGTATCTTACCGTGAGACTATCCGCAAGCCGGCACACGTTAATCACAAGTATGTAAGACAGTCGGGTGGTAAAGGTCAGTACGGACACGTTGTCCTCGACATCGAGCCTCTTGAGGCAGGTGCGGGCTATGTGTTCGAGAACAAGATTGTCGGCGGTGCTATCCCCAAGGAATATATCCCCGCGGTTGACGCAGGTATCCAGGGCGCAATGCAAACAGGTGTTCTCGCCGGCTATCCCGTTGTTGATGTTAAGTGTACTTTGGTTGACGGTTCGTATCACGAAGTCGATTCATCCGAAATGGCGTTTAAGATTGCCGGTTCAATGGCGTTTAAAGAAGGCTGTCGCCAGGGTAATCCCGTTATTATGGAGCCTATAATGAAGGTTGTTGTTAATGTCCCCGAGGAATACATGGGCGACGTTATGGGCGATTTGAACTCACGCCGCGGTCAGATTCAGGGTATGGAGGCAAGAACCGGTGCTCAGGAAATTACCGCAAACGTTCCGCTTTCCGAGATGTTCGGTTACGCAACAGAGTTGCGTTCGAGAACACAAGGCCGCGGTCAGTATTCTATGGAGCCGAGCCACTTTGAAGAACTTCCCAAGAGCATTGCGGATAAGATTATCAAAGAGCGCAGCAAATCCGAGGAATAATAAAGTTTTTTAAAAAAACTATTGAAATTTATTTAGTTTAATGCTATAATAAATAATACAATCTAATTTATGAAATAATTAAAAGATTTTCTATAATTTTTAGGAGGAATAAAAATGGCAAAGGAAAAGTTTGAAAGAAACAAACCCCATGTTAACATTGGTACAATCGGCCACGTTGACCATGGTAAAACAACTCTTACCGCTGCAATCACAAAGGTGCTTGCTATGAACGGTAAGGCACAGTACGAGGCTTATGACATGATCGATAAGGCTCCGGAGGAAAGAGAAAGAGGTATCACAATCTCAACAGCTCACGTTGAGTACGAGACAGACAACCGTCACTATGCACACGTTGACTGCCCGGGACACGCTGACTATGTTAAGAACATGATTACCGGTGCTGCTCAGATGGACGGTGCTATTCTCGTTGTATCGGCTGCTGACGGTCCTATGCCCCAGACAAGAGAGCACATCCTGCTTTCACGTCAGGTTGGCGTACCTTATATCGTTGTATTTATGAATAAGGTTGACCAGGTTGATGACCCCGAGCTTCTCGAGTTGGTTGAGATGGAAATCAGAGACCTTCTTACAGAGTATGAGTTCCCCGGAGACGACATCCCCATCATCAAGGGTTCGGCTCTTCAGGTTCTCGAAAGCACATCAACAGACCCCAACGCTCCCGAATACGCTTGCATTCATGAGCTTATGGACGCTATCGACAGCTACATCCCGACACCGGAAAGAAAGAGCGATCTGCCCTTCCTTATGCCTGTCGAGGACGTATTCTCAATCACAGGCCGTGGTACAGTTGCTACCGGTCGTGTTGAGAGAGGTCAGCTGAATATGTCTGACGAAGTTGAAATCGTTGGTCTGTCAGATGAATCAAGAAAGACCGTTGTAACAGGTATCGAAATGTTCAGAAAGCTTCTTGACTATGCAGAAGCAGGCGACAACATCGGTGCTCTTCTCCGTGGTATTTCGAGAGACGAAATCAAGAGAGGTCAGGTTCTTGCTAAACCCGGCACAATCACACCGCACACCGAATTCAAAGGTGAGGTTTATGTATTGACAAAGGAAGAAGGCGGACGTCATACTCCGTTCTTCACAAACTACAGACCTCAGTTCTATTTCAGAACAACTGACGTTACCGGCGAAGTTAATCTGCCCGAGGGTACAGAAATGTGTATGCCCGGCGATAACGTAACAATGGACGTTAAGCTGAACACAACAATCGCTATCGAAACAGGTCTCCGTTTCGCTATTCGTGAAGGCGGAAGAACAGTAGGTTCGGGCGTTGTTACAGAAATCGTTAAATAATAAAATTATTTAATAAATCAGACGTACAGAGAGCGGAGACGCTCATCTGTACGTCTTTTTTTGTGCGAATCTGACCGCACGAACGAATGGCGCAAAATCAATGCGGAATGCGGAATTCGGAATTTAAATCAATGCGGAATTCGGAATTACAACTAAACGCAACGTATGCCACCAATCCCGTAGGGGACGGTTCTCGTCTGCCGACTCGGTCAAATCGCAAAACGATTACCACCGGCAATCTGCGACCCCGACGTCCTACGCCAACGAACACAACAAAATTTCACAGATGATTACAAAAAACATAACACCAATTTTAGGCGCAATAAAAGGGATTGCGCTTGCAATCCCCTGTTTGGGTATTTGGCAGGCGTACACTTCTCCTGCGTCCCTCAGGGTTTCCCCTTGTCGTTACCATCGGCGTGTGGATTGTACGAATTCCTCCACCTCAAATACCCTATCTTTATTGTATATTTATTATATCACATTTATTCTGATTTGTAAAGTATTTTTTTATTTTTTATTACTCTTTTCCATTCTTTATCATCAATTTTCATAAAAGTTATAATTGAGTTTTTATACTCGGGATTATCAGCCGATGTTGATAATCTTAAAATTGTCTTAAAACATTCGCTTTCACTTTGAATCTCCTTTAAAATTAATGCTGTATTTTCTCTGTTAGCCTCAATGATATAATCGGGATTGGCTACTATATCAGCAAAATATTTGTTATACCTCTCATAATCATTTGGGTGCCTGTCTTTTATATGCTGTATCTGCACATCGGTTATTATAACCTCATCTGTTCGTATATCCTTAGTAATACAACCGTATATTCTTTTATCTATCTTACCTATGTAATGCAAATTTGATACTCCTGTGTTCGTTTAATATATTTATTATATCACATTTGCGTAAATTGTCAATATGTTTCGGGGCGGCAAGCGTGCCGCTTGACCAACCCCGAGCAAGTTTTACGAACATTACCGCCGAGCCGTATAAAATTCCAACAAGCAAAGCGAGCGTTGACGAGGCACGTTATGACACTTTAAATCGTGATAAACTTAAAGAAAAACAAAAATAGGAGCTGATAAAATATGGCAGAGCGAAGAATGTTTGCAAAAACAATAATCGATTCGGATAAATTCATCGATATGCCGATGAGCGCAAGACTTTTGTATTACGATTTGGCAATGCGTGCCGATGATGACGGTTTTGTAAACAGCCCGAAAAAGATAATGCGGTTTGTCGGGGCAAGTATGGACGATATGAACGTCTTAATCGCAAAGCAATTTATAATTCCGTTCGAGAGCGGTGTTGTAGTTATCAAACATTGGCGCATACATAACTACATACGCAAAGATACATACAAAGAAACACCGTACAAAGACGAAAAAGCGTTGCTGTACCTCGATAAAAACAACGGTTACAGGCTCGAAAATGAGTGTCCGTCAACGAACCGTCAACGAACCGTCAACGAACCGTCGACACAGGTTAGGTTAGGTAAGGTTAGGTTAGGTAAGGATAGGATAGAGTTAGGTAAGGATAGAGTAAGAGATAGAGATAGGCAAGAGTTAGAGAGTGCGCACGCGCCCGAAAATCTCCCCCTCGAAATTGCCGAAAATAAAAATAATAAAAATAACGAGAATGACTTTAATAATTCCGATAATAAAAAGCCGACACGTCACAAATACGGGACTTATAAAAACGTTTTGCTCACCGATGAGGATATGGAAAAATTAAAATCTGAGTTCCCCGATGATTGGCAAAACAGAATTGAGCGACTGAGTGAGTATATCGCAAGCTCGGGAAAGACATATAAAAATCATCTTGCCACCATTCGGGTATGGGCTAAAAAGGATAAAGAACGCGAAGTACTCAAAAATGGGTCTGAAAACGGCAAATGGTGTATGGATAAGGAAAGTATATCCCTTGATGAATTATATGGATTCGGGGTGACAAAATGAGTGTGATAGAGGTATTGATAAATGCAGAGCAAGCCGCAAAAGGCAAGTTTAAGATAAACGAGGGCGATTATCTCGATGATGAGGGTCTTTATCATTGCGGAGTATGCCACAGAAGAAAGCAGACGATTATTGCTATCGGCAACAGAACAAGAAAAGTCCCGTGTATATGCGATTGCCGAGAGCGTGAAATAGCCGCCGAGAAAGCCGAAAAAGAGGATAACGAACGCCGAGAACGCATAAAGGCAATGCGTAGGAGCTGTTTCGGCGAGGAAAAGCTATACAATTGGACTTTCGCCAACGATAGGGGCAACAATCCCAAACAGACCGCCGCAGTGAAGAAATACGCCGACAATTTTGACGAGTTCAAAAAGGACGGTATCGGGTTGCTGTTATGGGGGAGCTGCGGAACAGGCAAAACCTACGCCGCTTGTGCGGTTGCCAATGCACTTATCGACAAGGGCGTATCGGCAAAGGTGACGAATTTCGGGCGCATTTTGAACGAGCTGCAAGGCACGTTTGATAAACAGCCGTATCTGGACGAATTGAACCGTTATTCACTGCTTGTGATTGATGATTTGGGTATCGAACGAACGTCCGAATTTTCAGCCGAACAGATGTACGGCGTGATAGATAACCGCTATAAATCGGGGTTGCCGCTTATCATCACGACAAACCTTGACTTGCACGAGATGTCACGGATTGAGGATATACGATACAAGCGCATATATGAGCGGATTTTAGAGGTATGTCACCCGATAGAGTTTAAGGGCGTGAATTACCGCCGCAAGAACATCATCGCAAGTTATGACGATATAAACAAAAAACTGGGTCTGTGACGTGCAAACGGCGCAATATCAATGCGGAATTCGGAATGCGTAATTCGGAATTACGAACAAACATTATGTATGCCACCAATCCCGTAGGGGACGGCGTCCTCGACGTCCCGAACATACCAACAAACGGCGCAATATTAATGCGGAATGCGGAATGCGGAATTACGAACGAATGGCACAAATTATATTGATAACCGTGTAATTTGATGAACATCTCACGGGACGTCGAGGACGCCGTCCCCTACGATATTTCGCATACATTCCGTTTGGTTGTAGGGGAGGCGACCCCGACGTCCCGAACATACTTGTGACACCTTCTTTAACTACCGTACATAAACAAAAAAGCCTGTAATCATCGCGATTACGGGCTTTTTCGTGGAGCTGCCCAGCGGATTCGAACCGCCGACCTCTTCCTTACCAAGGAAGTGCTCTGCCTACTGAGCTAGGGCAGCAAATTTGGCGATCCGGATGGGGTTCGAACCCACGACCTCCAGCGTGACAGGCTGGCATTCTAACCAACTGAACTACCGGACCGCATTTAAAACGACCTAATTATTATAACACAGGCGCGCCGCTCTTGTCAAGGCTTTTTTCGAAAAAATTCGTGTTTTTTGAATTTTAGTTAATTCTCAAAGTAAATGCAGCAATAGAATTTACTTTGAGAAGGATTATGCGATAGCATTTAGCCTGAGAAAATTAGGTCTCGGATAATGATTAACAAAACAAAAACAAACATATGACTTTAGATGATAGGATTGAAATCCAAGAACGCCTGCTAAGTCACCGGTGAAAGTCCCGATAATATCAATGTGAATCGGGGTTGCCCGCTTTTTGCTCCGCAGTATACGAAACTCCGCAATCGGCGGATACAGAGCTGTTTTGAAACGATTTCAAAACAGCTCTGCAGAGATGACTTTGTTTGGCTTGAATTATTTATACAAAACAAGGTATCCGCCGTCAGAGAGCGTAACAACGTTATTATCAATGATGTTTCTTGCCGATAATAATGTTTGATAATCGCTCAAATTTTCGCCGTTCAATGAGACAGTCTGAATATCCTTTGTCATATTTGCAATAACCAAAACTTCTCGGTCGCCGTGCGTCTTTTTATAAGCGGTAAAATCTGCGCTTTCGGTCAAGACCTCGATGTCACCAATGTTTATCGCCGAAATATTGTGATATATTTTTATCAGAGACTTAACAAGCGCGGTTCTGTTCTTTCCGTCTTTGGTGAGTGCCTCTGACCAGTCAACGCAAAGATTCTTGCCGTAAAAACGGTTGTTCCATAAGCTGTGGCGACAGCTGTCCGCGATTTCGTTACCGTTATAGATGAACGGAACACAGCCGCAAGTAAAGGTGACAACCAGCATTGCGTCACAAACGTTTTTACCGAACTTGCGTTCATATCTGTTTTCGTATTCATCGGATGCAGTATCGTGGTTTTCAAAGCACATCGTCTGTTTATTGATATGCTTGATGGCTTTTAGGTTTTTGTTTATATTCTTTTCACCTAAATCAAATATTTGTTTAAAACCCCAATAACAGTAATTCGCGTCAAAAACTCCGCTTTCAATCCATTCGTCTTTGCGGCCTTCGTTAAGCATTATAAAATCGGGTTTTATATCTTTAACGCGCCTTACACCTTCGCGCCAGAACTCCAGCGGAACGTGGTCGCCGACATCACAGCGATAGCCGTCAATGTCAAAGTTTTTAACCCAATATTCCATATTTCCCCAAAGGTATTCGCAAAGCTCGGGACAATCGAAATTCAGCTTGGGAAAGTGCCAATCTCCGTTGTCGGGCGTTCCGTCGGGAAGGCGTTTGATAAAGTCTTTGTTGATGTCGATGAGTTTTGCCCGAGGTCCGCAATGAAAGTATACTAAATCAAACATAACTTTAAGACCGAGTTTGTGTGCCTCATAAACAAAGTCTTTTAAATCCTCGTCCGTTCCGTATTCTTCGTCAAGTTTAAAATAGTCATTCATTCGATAGGGGTTTTTGGGGTTGCCCAAACCGCTTGCCTTTTGACGGTCGCTCCAGAATTCTTCGCGCGGGTCATCGTCCATTTCATAAAAAGGAGACAAATATACAATGTCAACATCCAAATCCGCAATGTGGTCAAGCAGCTTTGTTGCCGCCTTTATCGTGCCGTCTTTTGTGGCTGTTCTCGGGAAAATCTGATAGATTATACTGTTGTTTTTCATAATTGGTATACCTTTCTTTATTTATAGATTTGATTTTGTTAAAGTGCCGATTGTGTATCGTTCGGGTCGCCGTTGATTGCAAGGTCGTATTCTTCCGTCCAGTCAAGTCCGCGGTATTCCGCCGCGCGGTCATCTGTCTTTATAAATTCCAAAAGCAGGTCAAGCATTTCTTTTGTCCATGTGTTTTTGTCTATCTGTGCCGTGGTGAATTTGTTTTGTGCAATCATCTCAAATCCGAAAAGGTCTTTGACCTGTGTCTTTGCCGCGCCGCCGACAACCTCGGCGACAAGATGACTCGGTATAAACAGAACGCCGCCGCCCGCGCCGAATACAACGTCACCCGGAAGGCATATTGCGTTGCCTATTCTGGTCGGTGTGTTGTATGCCGTCATGATGAAATCGCGAATAGGTGTCGGGTCGATTCCGCGGTAATAAACTTGAGTGTTCTCAACCTTGTTCATCTGTTCGGTGTCTCTGATTCCGCCCCAGATAACCGCGCCGCCGTTCTCGTTCTTGGTTTTGTTTTTGAGTGCGGTCGTGAGGTTTCCGCCGAGAAATGTTCCCTTATAGATTTTATCATACATATCGATAACGGGAACGTCTCCCTCCATGAGATTGTCTATTACCCATTGATTATATGTACCCGTTCTGCCCTCGCTGCGTCCTATATCCTTGACAACCTCATCGAGGTCGGGGCGATAGGGGCAATATGTTGCCGTTACCGCTCTGCCGATAAGTTTTCTTCCGTCATTGTGCAGGGTGCGCAATCTGCCCTCAAACTGGCTTTCGTAACCCTTGACAAAAATCGGTTTCCATACTTCTTCAAGGGTCAGATTTTTCAATGCCTTTAAGTATTTATCCTCAACTTTCGGTCTGCCATCGGGCAGGCGTTCGCCTTTCCATTGCGGTGTCAGTGCTATTATTTCATCTCTGTCATTAAAATTCATGGTTGTATCCTCCTATGTATTTTACATTTCAATTTCAATTTCGTTTTCAATATCGCGTTTTAGCTTTATAATCTCATACCGCCGTCAATGACCGTTTCGCTGCCCGTTATATAACTTCCAGCATTGCCGCAAAGCATAAGAACCGCACCGTTCATATCCTTTGGATCACCGATATATCCAATAGGGATTGAGTCTGTAACCTTTTGATTAAACTCGGGGTCTGAAAGTGCCTGTGCGTTTCTCGGTGTGCTTATCGCACCCGGGGCGATGTTGTTGACGGTTATTCCGTATGGTGCAAGAGCCTTTGCCGTGCTTTGAACGAGTTTCATCTGTGCTGCCTTTGTCGCGCCGTAAAGCGATAATTCGGGGTGGTTGTTATACTGATTCACACTGCCCAATGTGATGATGCGTCCCCATTTTTTATTTTTCATATCGGGGGTGTATTTTTTCATCATATAATACGATGATGTGAGGTTGCATTGAATCTGATTATACACTTCGCCATCGGAATACTCGTCCCATTGCCTTTTGTACTGTATCGATGCGTTCAATATAAGAATATCGACCGCACCCGTCTGTGCATAGAGAGTGTCCGCCGCGGACTTGTCGGTCAGGTCGGCTGTTGCGATTTTGTCCGTTCCGATATAGTCCGCCGCCGCGGTCAGCTTTTCCGACATCCTCGACCCGTGCGCCCATACCGTTGCGCCGCAATCGGCAAGTATCTTGGCAATCTCTTTGCCCATTCCCTGTGATGAACCGGTGACAAGGGCGGTTTTGCCCTCGACACCGAATAATGTTTCAAAATTAAAATTATTCATAGTCAATCACCTTAAATATATTAGCTCCATTCCCTAT
This sequence comes from uncultured Eubacteriales bacterium, assembly GCA_900545865.1. Lineage (GTDB taxonomy): Bacteria > Bacillota > Clostridia > Monoglobales > Monoglobaceae > UMGS1820. The sequence goes on along the minus strand of URAN01000048.1, from coordinate 5,206 downwards.
CATTTGCCCATTCATTATCCCACTCGGTTGTCGGCTCCCAAATTCCGGGGTATTTGTCGTGCATATGTTCGGCGATAAGCTCTTCGTTGAGACTGTCGATGCCGAGACCGGGCTTGTTCGGAACGTCCACAAATCCGTCTTTGAACAGAGGATTATCAATGCCGATTGCGAGGTCATTCCACCAAGGAATATCAACCGAATGGAATTCAACCGCGAGAATGTTTTGAACAGCCGCCGCAGCATGAATTGCCGCCATACAAGCAATGGGGCTTTCCGCCATATGTATCGCCATCGCAACACCGTATTTATCGCACATATTGCCGAGCTTTTTCATCTCAAGTGCGCCGCCGACCGTTAATATATCGGGGTGTACAACCGAAACGCCGCCGTTTTGCATAAGCGGTTCAAAATTCTCGGCAAGGTATATATCTTCGCCCGTACAAATCGGAACATTGACCGCGTGAGAAATTTTTTCAAAGTGCTTTGTATAATGCCAGGGTGCAATATCCTCAATCCACGCAATGTTATATTTCTCGAGACGTTTTGCAAACATAATGCAATCCTCGATACATATGTGTCCGAAATGGTCGATTGCAAGAGGAACCTCATAACCTATTACATCTCTGACCTGTTTAACATAGTCCTCGAGATAGTCCATACCCTTTTGCGTCAGATGAATACCCGTTGCGTGGTGAGGTATGGTGAATACCTCGTAATTCTTTCCGAGCATCATATCCATATCGATTGAGCCGCTCTGGTGATTTATCGCCTTCATCGAATATTTTTTAATATTCTCTAAAAATCCAATCGGCGCATTAAGACAACCCGGTTCATCGAGCATAAGCTCTATACCCAAATCCATTTTTAAGAATGTAAAGCCTTGTTCCATTCTTGCTTTTAAGGCGTGACCCATATCCGTTCCGGTATGCTTGCCGTCAACATCGGTGTCACAATACATTCTGACTTTATCGCGGAACTTTCCGCCGAGCATTTGCCAAAGCGGAACGCCCCATGCCTTTCCGGCCAAATCCCACATTGCGATTTCAAGACCCGAAACGCCGCCGCCCTGTCTTGAATGACCGCCGAATTGTTTTATACGTCTGAAAATCTTATCGACATTGCACGGGTTTTCGCCGACAAGTCTTGATTTAAGCATCAAGGCGTATGTTGCGCTCGACGCGTCTCTGACCTCGCCGTATCCGACAATGCCCTGGTTTGTATAAACCTTTATCAGCGGACAATGCTTTGGCGCGCCGTTGATATTCGCAACGCGGATGTCCGTTATTTTAAGTTCCGACGGTGACGAGCAGGTATTAATGTTTCCCGCTATTATTTCTTTGGTTGATGTACTGTTCATTTAACAGTCCCCCTTAATAATTTAGATGAATACATATAAAATCCTTTTAAATGTTCGAAAATTAGATTATTTTGAACTTTTTTTACTTGACAATTATATGTATCTGTTTTATACTTTAGCTATACTATAACATAAACCGTATCGGATTTCATTCACTATATTTTGAAATTTGTCCACTATTTTACGATTGAGGAAGAAGGGGCGGCTATGAAATACAACGAAAACACACTTGTCGGTCAAAACGGCGAGGCTCTTATAAAGTCATTTTTTTCAACCGTTCGCGCAGGCAGGCGTGAGTATCGAGAACACCACCATGCCGAATGTGAGCTTTCGACATTCTTGTCGGGCAGCGGAACATATTCGGTCAAGAATCGTGAATATGAATTCAAAAGCGGTGATGTGTTTTTGTTCAGCGGTGACGAATCACATTGTATAACAAATATAAATTCGGAATTTGAACTTTTGAATCTGCATTTTCAGCCGCGTGTTCTCTGGAATGACCCCGATGATTTTACCGCAATGAAAATTTTGTTTGCGCGCGGTAAAGCCTTTGAAAACCGAATCGAGCGGACAAACCCGTCAACCCGAGTTATCCGCGATAATATTATAAGGCTGGAAGACGAGTTGCGCGAAAAGCGTTCGGGGTATCGCGCCGTTGCAAAGCACCTGTTATGCGACAGCCTTATTGCGCTTGTTCGGGATTTCGGATATACGGATGACAATGTTGAATACGAAAGCGTGTCAAACGCCGTTCCGCTTATGGAAGAAACTCTTGTATTTATTAACGAGAACCTCGACAAGCCTTTGACTCTTGACGAAATTGCGGAACGCGCGGCGCTCAGCCCATCATATTTTTCAAGTATATTCAAAAAGATGAACGGTATTTCACCGTGGGAGTATATAACCATAAAACGTGTGGAAAAGGCAATCGGACTTTTAAAGACAACAAACGATACAAAACTTAATATCGCAATGCAGTGCGGTTTTAACAGCTCATCGAATTTTTATAAAGCATTCTTTCGCATAACGGGTAAAAAACCGGGAAGCTATCAGTCGGGCATATCACAGAGTGCAGAAACCGAGCAGAGAAGGCGGTGAAAGCTGCACCGGTAATTACGTTTATCCGCAATATTCGGCGCATAACACATCTCGTTTTGCGGACGGCTCGTTATATGTCAGCCGCCAAATCCCTTATAAATATATCAAAATACACCCGTGGCAAAGATGTTCAACCACGGGTGTATTCTTGTTCGGGTTATTTAAACAATAACCTCAAATTCGTTATTTCTTTTTGATGAAATAGGCATTGTAACAGTTTTTGCCATACCGTTGCATATGATTTCGGCGTCATATTCGCCGTAGAATCCGCGGAGCTTTGCAACGCCGCCGTCATCGGTTGCGCTTTCCGTTTCGGTGTGCCATACGTTTTGGAAAAGGTTTTTGAGAACCTTTGACGCAGGCTTTTCAGAAAGGTCAAAACGTCTTACGCCGCCATAAAATTTGTTCTCGCCGTTTTGCATATCTCCCTGCGGTGCAAACGCCGCATATCCGTCAACCATGTTCCAGTATATTGCGGCCTCCATTGACGGGTGACTGAAGAATACCTTGTAGACATTCTCAATCAATTCAGCCTGAACAGCCTCATCCTCGTCCGAATTCGAATACGCGGGAATTGTCATTTCGGTTATCTGTAATTTCTTGCCGAGTTTGGCATATGTATTGAATACCTCATACAGATATACGGGGTTGTATCTCGTCTTTGCCATTTCTTCCTCGCGTTCCTGAGGGAAAAAGCTGTGGAACTGGATTCCGACCGAATCGAGATGGGCGATGCCGTTTCTTAAAAGACGCTCAATTTGCATATAATATCTGCTGCGGTTTTCTACATAATTACCTTCAAATACGGCGTAGTCATTTATTATGAGGCGGTTATTGGGAAAGTATCTGTCTGCCATACGAAAGCTCCATTCAACAAAATCGTCCTCTTTATAGAATTTTGTCTGATACTCTCTTGCGGTCGGCTCACGAAATGTTTCATTTGTTACCTCCCACGTCGGGATAATATCCGCATAATGCTCGGCAAGCTCTCTAAAGCGTTTTTCCAACGCTCTTTTGTGGGTGTCAACATCTGCGTCTTTAAGCCACGCGGGAATGAAAAAATCATAGTTCAAACAGTGGCATTTCGGCTCAATACCCTTTTCAAGACAATAATTCACGCATAAATCCGAGGGCGGACGGCGATAAATCTTTTCGCTGTCGGCGGCAAACCGCGGCTTTCCTTCTTCGGGTCCAAACGCATCCCAATAGAACGGGATTGTTGCCAAGTTAAAAGTTTTTGCGAATTCATCGCGATAAATTTTGTTTTTTTCAGCGGTTTCAAGCTCGTCAAGCATAAAAATGTTCGCACCGTAGCGGAATTCGTGATTTTTTTGCTTAATCTTGATTTTTGCGCCCGAAACGGGCTTGCCGTCCTTGTCCTTGACCGAAACTTTGACCGTGCCCTTTCTGTTCTGTTCAATCTGCGCATTGACATACGATTCCATAAAATCGCGGTTTTCGTCAAAATAGCGCAAAGCGGTATTTCGCCTGTTCATAAATATAACCTCCGTTTTTGCTTTGGGTTTTTAGCAAAGCTTAATTTGAGTATATTATATACCCAACAGATAAAAAAAGATATACCAAAATCGAAACAAAATGTTGAAAAATCGATACAAATATGGTATAATTCTTAATAAATGAGGTGAAAATGTATGTTTTTTGAACAAGAAAACATCGGGTTTATGATTCTTGACGTTATGGAGCTGAATTACGGAAAGGCTATGACGTATAACGCCGACAGAAATTATCACGCGTTGTCTTTTCGGTTTAAAGCCAATACGGAAATCGAATATTTTTCGGATAAAGATAAACGCGGATATTCGTATCATCTGACGGATAATTCGCTCGCTTATGTTCCGGCAAATACGCCTTATACGAGAAGGGCCGAATATGATAGGATGATTGTCGTACACTTTTCGTGTTTTGGGTACGAATACAAGGATATTGAATATTTTTATCCCAAAGAGCCGCTTTGCTATGCCGAGAATTTCAAAAAAATTCTTGAAATATGGCAGGGTCGAGAACCGTCTTATAAAATGCGTGCCGCATCGGTTCTGTACGAAATTTTGGCGGATGCGCACGCCGAAAACCGCCCGACAATCACAAGAAATCCGCTTATAAACGATTCGGTTGAATATATGCTGAATAATTTCAGCGACCCGAATATTTCGGTTGCTTATCTTGCAAAAACCGCGCATATAAGCGAGGCGTATTTTCGGCGCCTTTTCAAGGCGGAATATAATACTTCGCCGAAAAAATATATATCAAAGCTCAGAATTAAATATGCGTCAGAACTTATCGCAACGGGGTATTATACCTTGCCGCAGGTTGCCGAAATGTCGGGGTTTTCGGATTACCGATATTTTTCGGTCGAATTTAAACGCCATATGGGATGTTCGCCGTCAAAATACAGATATGTGGGCGTGCCGTTTGAACGTTAAAATAATTTTACGGTATGGCAACCGAATAAAACGGTATGATTTTTGCACGGTTTTTTGAATGAGTTAATTTTTTTGTGAATTCAGCATAAACCTGTAGGGGCGGTCTCCGCTGCCGCTGCGGTCGGCGATAAGCGGTTGTCGCCGGCAACCATCGCCCCCGTGTGGTCGCCCGAGCATACAAGCAAATGCCATAAATTTATATGGATACTCATATATTTGGATGAACATATTACGGGCGACCCCATGTGGTCGCCCCAGATTACTGACAAACCCACCATTTTCAGGTGGGTTTTTGTCATACATATTAAAT
>URAN01000047.1 GCA_900545865.1 uncultured Eubacteriales bacterium | reverse complement strand
CTCGAACCTATGACCCTCTGCTTGTAAGGCAGATGCTCTCCCAGCTGAGCTAAGCGCCCTTACTTTTCGCTCTATCAAAGCGACAACAAAAGAGATTATACTACTTTTTAATCAAAATGTCAAGAAACACGCACGCGATTACACGCGTTTATATTCATAAAACAGTATTATTTCTCTTAAATGCTTTTAATTTTCGCCATTTTTCTCGGTTTTTGCTTTTTCCGATTTATCCTTTGCCGCCGCACTCATCATTTCAAGCTCATCCGCATCGAATTTATACGCCGTGTTACAAAAGCTGCACACAATCTCGGCTTCGCCCTGTTCTTTTATGATAGAATCGATTTCGCTTTTGCCGAGAGAAGTTATTGCCCTTGCCATTCTTTCGCGGCTGCAATCGCAATGATACCCGACATCGGTGCTGCCGAGCATATCAATATCAAAGCCGAGCATAACATACTTTATTATTTCTTCGCCGTTCATCCCGTGAGAGAGCATATCCGTTACACTCATAAGACCGCCGATGCTGTTTTCAAGGCGTGTAAGGCTCTCGTCATCGCATTCGGGCATTACCTGAATGATAAAACCGCCCGAATATTTCACGCTGTAATCGCGGTCAACAAGCACACCGAGAGCAACAACGCTCGGCACCTGTTCGGACTGCATAAAATAATAAGCCAAATCCTCGGCAATCTCGCCCGTTTGAATTTGCACCTGACCGACATACGGCTCTTTCAGGCAAAGGTCCTTTATAACCGACAAAACGCCCTTGCCGACAGCCCCTCCGACATCGAGCTTTCCGTTCTCTTTAAGCGGAAGGTCAATTTGAGGATTTGACGCATATCCTTTTACCTCTCCGTGAGAGTTCGCCGATACGACAAGCATGCCGAGAGGTCCGTCACCGCTGATTTGCAAGGTGAGCTTTGCCTTGTCCTCTTTCAGCTCTCCGCCCATCAAAAGCCCTGCCGATAACAGCCTTCCGAGAGCCGCCGTTGCCACAGGCGAGGAGTTGTGGTATTTTCGTGCGGTCTCTGCCGTTTCGGTCGAAACAACCGCGCTTATCTTAAAAAATCCGTCTTTTGTTATTGCTCTTGTAAGTTTATCAGACATATTCAGATTTCCTTTCGTGTCTTAAAATAATTTTCTTTGGTTCATTCATTTATTATCCGCCATGCGCTGACAAGCCGCTCAATGCTCCACGCAGCGTTTGCCGGTGAAGTGGACGGCAGACATACCGCCGCACGTCCGAGTTTGTCTTTTGTATATTTGTTATAGTATTTTTCCGCCGTTTTGCCGTTGACAAAAATACGTTTGACTTTGCTGTTTTTAATTATCGCGTCAAGGTCGTTCGGCACAACGTTTTTTATCGTGCTGTCCGCGCTGCCCTCGATGTCGCAAGACGCAATCACATCCCAAAGCGCAATATGATTTTTGTGCAAAAACGCCTTTTTATCCTCAATCGATTTCGGAACGTCATCTCCGAATACTGCGGCGGTCACTTTCCAGAATCGGTTTTGGTGATGTCCGTAAAAGAACAATTGTTCGCGCGATTTTACGGACGGAAAGCTCCCCAAAACGAGAATTTTGGAATCCTTGTCATAAAGCGGCGGAAAAGAATGCTTAATCATAGCGTCCGCCCCCTTTATTTCAGATATTTTTTAAGGTATTGACCCGTATACGATTTTTTGTTTTTCGCAACTTTTTCGGGTGTTCCGCACGCAACGATTTCGCCGCCGCCGTCACCGCCCTCGGGTCCCAAATCGATGATATAATCCGCGGTTTTTATCATATCGAGGTTGTGTTCTATCACAACAATCGTATTTCCGCCATCAACGAGTTTTTGCAGCACCTCGGTCAGTTTATGAACATCCGCGGCGTGCAGCCCCGTTGTCGGCTCGTCAAGGACATATATTGTCTTGCCCGTACTGCGTTTCGAAAGTTCGGTCGCAAGCTTAACGCGCTGCGCTTCGCCGCCCGAAAGGGTTGTGGACGGCTGACCTATCTTGATATATCCGAGTCCGACATCAAAAAGCGTCTGAAGCTTTCGTTGAATCTTGGGAATGTTGGCGAAAAATTCACAGCCTTCTTCAACCGTCATTTCCAGAACCTCGTAAATATTCTTGCCCTTATACCGAACCTCAAGGGTTTCGCGGTTATAACGCTTGCCCTCGCACACTTCGCACGGAACATATACATCGGGCAAAAAGTGCATCTCTATCTTTATTATTCCGTCACCGCAGCACGCCTCGCATCGTCCGCCCTTGACATTAAAGCTGAAACGTCCTGCGCCATAGCCGCGCGCTTTTGCCTCTGCGGTCATGGCAAAAAGCGTGCGTATATCGCCGAAAAGTCCCGTATAGGTTGCCGGGTTGCTTCGCGGAGTTCTGCCTATCGGTGATTGGTCAATGGCAATAATCTTATCGAGATTTTCCGTGCCGACAATCTTTTTATACTTCCCCGGAATTTTCTTTGCGTTGTTAAGCTCGTTCGCCAATGCCTTGTACAAAATCTCGTTTACGAGAGAGCTTTTACCGCTTCCCGATACGCCCGTAACACAGGTAAACGTTCCGAGAGGAATTTTTACATTGACATTTTTAAGGTTGTTCTCCGCCGCACCCTTTATCTCCAAAAAGCTGCCGTTGCCGCTCCTCCGTTCGGACGGAACGGGAATTTTGAGTTCGCCGCTCAGGTATTTTCCCGTTATCGAGTTGGGGTTGTTCATAATATCCTGCGCCGTTCCCTCGGCGACAACCTCGCCGCCGTGAACACCTGCGCCCGGTCCGATGTCGACGATATGATCGGCAGCAAGCATAGTGTCCTCATCATGTTCGACAACCAAAAGTGTATTACCCATATCGCGCAGGTGTTTGAGCGTTGCTATGAGCTTGTCGTTGTCACGCTGGTGCAGACCGATACTCGGCTCGTCAAGGATATATATAACGCCCATAAGGCTCGAACCGATTTGGGTTGCAAGCCGTATTCTCTGCGCCTCGCCGCCCGAAAGCGTTCCGGCGCTGCGCGACAGGGTGAGATAGTCAAGTCCGACATCGGACAGGAATTTTAACCGTCCGACTATTTCTTTTAATATATTTTTCGCAATCACGGTTTCTTTCGGCGTGAGTTTGTCCGACAACTGTGTGAAAAATTCAAGCGCCTGTGTGACCGACATATTCGTAAGCTCGTTTATGTTTATTCCGTCAACCGTAACGGCAAGGGTTTCGGGCTTTAGCCTTGTTCCGCCGCACTCGGGGCATTTCATACTTATCATAAACGTTTCGAGGTCGGCTTTTGACCATTCCGAAGTCGTTTCTTCGTGTCTGCGTTCTATATTGGGGATAACGCCCTCAAATCTCGCGTATTGAACGCCCTTTGCGTATTTTCGGTCATAGGTAAGCTTTAATTTTTCGCCCTTTGTACCATAGAGAATTATGTCAAGAATATGTTTCGGCAAATCCTCTATCGGGGTGTCAAGGCTGAAATCATAACGTTCAGCCATGGCAGTATAGTACATACGCGATATGCTGTTCGGCTCGGTTCCCGACCAGCCCGAGGCGCATATGGCACCTTGGTTGATACTCAAACTTTTATCGGGAATAACCAAGTCGGGCGATACCATTGTTATCGTGCCGATACCCATACATTTCGGACACGCGCCGTAGGGGGTGTTGAACGAAAACATTCTCGGCGTAAGCTCGGGAATACTTATTCCGCAATCGTCACAGGCATAGTTACGGCTGAACATCATATCTTCGCCGTCAATTATGCTGATTATGACAATGCCGTCAGCCATATCAAGAGCCGTTTCAATCGAGTCGGCAAGACGGCTTTCCATTCCGTCACGCTTGATAAGTCGGTCAACCACGATGTCTATATTGTGCTTTTTCTGTTTGTCGAGTTTTATCGGCTCACCGGTCAGCTCATACATCTCTCCGTCAACTCTGACGCGGACAAAACCGTTCTTTCTTGCCTTTTCAAAGGTTTTTACATATTCACCCTTTCTGCCGCGCGCAACAGGCGCCATAACCTGAAATTTCGTGCGGTCGGGCAGAGCAATAACCGCGTCCGTTATCTGGTCAACAGAGGACGGTTTTATCTCCTTTCCGCATTTGGGACAGTGCGGAATACCGATGTTTGCATATAAAAGCCGTATATAATCGTATACCTCGGTCACTGTTCCGACCGTTGAACGCGGATTTTTGCTCGTTGTTTTTTGGTCAATCGAGATAGCCGGTGACAAGCCCTCGATGACATCAACATCGGGCTTGTCCATTTGTCCTAAGAACTGTCGCGCATACGCCGACAAAGATTCGACATAGCGGCGCTGTCCTTCGGCATATATCGTCTCAAACGCAAGTGATGACTTTCCGCTTCCGCTGAGACCCGTCATAACAACAAGCTTATCCCTCGGAATTTTAAGCGATATATCCTTGAGGTTGTTTTCTCGTGCGCCTTTAATTATAATATCTTTATTCATTCCAAATTCCCCGTTTCAAGTTGTTCTTCAAGTCTTTTTATCTCATCGCGCAGCTGTGCCGCAAGCTCAAATTGCAACAGCTCGGCCGCTTTGCGCATTTCCGCCGTAAGCTCGGTAATGGTTCGGCGAACGGTTTCTGCACTCTGTTTTTGTTTTTCTATCTTTGTATCGGATACCGACTTGGTTGCCTCGATTACCTCGCTTACCGACTTTTTGATTGTCTTCGGAATAATTCCGTGTTGGGTGTTATATTTTTGCTGTATCTCGCGGCGGCGGTTTGTTTCGTCAATAGCGCGGCGCATCGACCCCGTTATTGTGTCTGCGTACATAATGACGGTTCCGTCCGCATTTCGCGCCGCTCTGCCTACCGTCTGAATAAGAGATGTTTCGCTGCGCAAAAAACCCTCTTTGTCCGCATCGAGAATAGCGACCAAAGATACTTCGGGAATATCCAAACCCTCACGCAAAAGGTTTATTCCGACAAGGACATCAAATAATCCGAGCCTTAAATCGCGGATAATCTCCATTCTTTCGATGGCGTGAATGTCGGAATGCAAATATCGCACCCGAACACCCATATCTTCGAGATATTCCGTCAGGCGCTCTGCCATCTTTTTTGTAAGGGTGGTGACGAGGACGCGCTCGTCCTTTGCCGCACGCGCGGCTATTTCGCCGAATAAATCGTCAATCTGACCCTCTATCGGTCTGACCTCTATCTTGGGGTCGAGCAAGCCCGTTGGGCGGATTACCTGTTCGGCTATCCGCGTTGAATGTTCTTTTTCGAATTCCGCCGGGGTCGCCGAAACAAACACAACGCTTTTGAGCTTGGAATAAAATTCATCAAACGTGAGAGGTCTGTTATCGAATGCCGACGGCAGACGAAATCCGTATTTTACAAGATTTTCCTTTCGGCTGCGGTCGCCGGCATACATCGCACCGACCTGGGGCAATGTGACGTGTGACTCGTCCACGAACAGAACAAAATCTTTCGGCAGGTAATCCATAAGTGTGAACGGCGGACTGCCGGGGGCGCGGCCGCTTATGTGGCGAGAATAGTTCTCGATTCCGCTGCAAAATCCCGTTTCGCGCATCATTTCTATATCATAATTCGTGCGCTGTTCAAGCCTTTGCGCCTCAATTAATTTATTTTCGGCTTTAAGCTCAGCGAGACGCTCGGCAAGCTCGGCTTGTATGCTGCCGATTGCCGCCTCACGTTTTTCCATTGTGGTGACATAGTGCGACGCGGGATATATCGCAACATGATTTCTTTCCGCCACAAGCTCGCCCGTTATCGGATTAAAATCGCATATGCGCTCTATTTCATCGCCGAAAAACTCAATCCTTACCGCGTGTGTTGACGAATCGGACGGAAAGACATCCAGAACATCGCCGCGGATGCGGAACTTGTTTCGGGCAAAGCCAATATCGTTGCGTTCGTATTGAATCTCAACCAGCTTTGCGGCGATTTCGTCACGGTCTTTTATCATTCCGGGTCTTAGGGAAACAACCATATTGTTATAGTCGATAGGATCGCCCAGGCCGTATATGCAAGATACGCTCGCAACAATAATGACATCACGCCGCTCAAAAAGCGCGGCGGTCGCGCTGTGGCGCAGCTTGTCGATTTCTTCGTTGGTTGACGCGTCTTTTTCTATATATGTGTCCGAACCGGGAATATACGCCTCGGGCTGGTAATAGTCATAGTATGAGACGAAATATTCCACCGCATTCTCGGGAAAAATTTCTTTAAACTCGCTGCACAGCTGTGCGGCAAGAGTCTTATTGTGAGCAAGAACAAGAGTCGGTCGGTTTATCTCGGCAATAATGTTTGCCATTGTAAAGGTTTTACCGCTTCCGGTTACGCCGAGAAGGGTCTGAAACCTGTCGCCCGCCTTTATTCCGTCCGCAAGTTTTTTTATTGCCTGCGGCTGGTCGCCGCTCGGCTTATATTTTGAAACAATTTTAAAATCCATTGATTTCACCTCTGATTTTTGCCGTTTCGCGGCAATCGGAATAATCAAAAAATTAGTATGTGTATCAAAGATAAATTATAACACATTTATATCTATCTTGCAAGTGTAAAATTTGGCTGTTTCACGGTTTTTGGTCCGAAACAGCGACAACGACCGTCAATCGTTCACGTTGATGTGACGATTGACGGTCGTTTTGATTTTCGGCTGTCCGCTTTTTATACGTCTTTTGAAATTTTAAACCTGTCCTGCAGCCTTTTAAGCTTGGCTTTGGCGTCGTTCACAGCCGCCGCGGCATCACTTGCAAGCTTTTCTTTATTAATATTCTTTAATGCGACATTTTTAACCGAGATACGCCGCATAACACGCTTTTTGTTTCGTCTTGCCGAACGGTATTGCGCAAGCGCCGCCTTATACTCCTGCATAACCGCTCTCGGGCGCGCCTGCATATTGCCGAACGCCTCGTGTATTCTGCGCATAAACACATTTTTGTTCTTTAAAATGGCGTGTATCTTTTTGCTTATCTCTTCGGTATTGTCACCGTCCTGTTCCTCTATCGCGTTTCTGACCTCGTTCATAAGGAAGTGCGAAATTATAGAATCCGCAAGCATTATCGCCGATATTGCCCCTGCCAAAACATAGAGCGCAACGGCCGGAATCTTTGACACAGCGCCAAAGAACAGAGGGTCGATAAAATCGACTATTATGACACAGGCTGTCCCAAACAGTATCAGGTTGCCTATCCATATCCGTCCGTGCAGGTTCATTGGTTTTGCGCTGTAATCCCACCATCTAGCATGGAACATTTTTTCCATATACCAGCTTGTGAAATATTCAAGCGCGCCGCACATCACCATTCCGGCAAAAAACACCTCGCCGAGCGTTCCGTGACGTCCGACCATACCGCCCACGACAACCGTTACCGCAACCACGCCAAAGCCGTATATCGGACAATACGGACCTATTAAAAATCCGCGGTTTATGAATCGGTGAAATTCAAAGTATTTCAGCACAACCTCCATAATCCACCCTGCGCACGAAAACACAAAAAACATTAATATTAATGTACAAACCGTATCTAACATTTTAATCTCCGACTTTCAGATTTTATTCCGCGTCCTGCGGTTTGATTTCTTCGAGCATACTCATAAATTCCTCGCCCGTGATTGTCTCTTTTTGATAAAGGAAGTTCGCAAGCGAATTCAATTGCCGAATGTTATCCGTGAGCAGCTTCTTTGCCTTTTCGTGCTGTTGCGACACGATTTCAACAACTTTTTTGTCAATCATACGCAGCGTTTCGGGCGAACAATCCGCCGTTGAGCCGCCGCCGAGGTATTTGTTTCCCTCTGTTTCAAACGCAACCATACCGAATTCATCCGTCATTCCGTAACGGCTTACCATTGCTTTCGCAAGCTTGGTTGCCTGTTCTATATCATTTGATGCGCCCGTGGTAACCGAACCGAATATTACTTCCTCTGCCGCTCTGCCGCCCGTAAGCGTACAGATTTTATTTTCTATCTCCTCTTTGCTCATAAGGAAGTGTTCGCCCTCGTCAACCTGGAGAGTATAACCCAGAGCGCCCGAAGTTCGCGGAATAATCGTTATTTTTTGAACCGGCGCGGAATTCGTCTGTAATTCGGCAACGAGTGCATGACCTATTTCGTGGAACGCAACTATGCGCTTTTCTTTGTCGCTTAAAACGCGGCTCTTTTTCTGATAGCCTGCGATTACCGTTTCCACGCTTTCCATAAAGTCCTCTTGCTTTGCCGCATTTCTGCCGCTGCGAACCGCACGCAATGCCGCTTCATTCACTATATTCGCAAGTTCGGCACCCGATGCGCCGGCTGCGGTCTTGGCTATTGCCGCATAATCGATATTGCCGTCAAGCTTAACCTTTTTGGCGTGAACCTTTAAAATCTCTATTCTGCCGTTTAAGTCGGGCAGCTCAACGGGTATCCTTCGGTCAAAACGTCCCGGGCGCAAAAGTGCCGGGTCGAGTGACTCGGGGCGGTTTGTTGCGGCAAGCACAACAACTCCCTTTGAACCGTCAAATCCGTCCATCTCGGTCAAAAGCTGGTTCAATGTTTGTTCGCGTTCGTCATTGCCGCCGATTTGACCGTCACGCTTTTTGCCGATTGTGTCAATCTCATCGATAAAAACTATACACGGCGCTTTTTCGTTCGCCTGTTTAAAGAGGTCACGCACCTTTGCCGCACCTCTACCGACAAACATTTCCACAAATTCCGATCCCGAAATAGAAAAAAACGGAACCTCTGCCTCACCGGCAACCGCTTTTGCGAGCAGGGTCTTACCCGTTCCCGGAGGGCCGACAAGCAACGCGCCTTTCGGCAGCTTTGCACCTATTTCACTATACTTTTTGGGCGAATGCAGAAAATCGACTATCTCGGACAACAAATCCTTTGCCTCGTCCTCACCGGCAACATCCGCAAAGCGAATGCTTGTCGATGATTGAACATAAACCTTTGCGCCCGAGCCGCCGCCGAGTCCGAACATCATTCCGTCGCCGCCCGACATATTTTTAAGCCGTCTGTTCATAAACCATCCAATCAATATGAACGGCAAAAGCGGCAGAACCCACGTCATCAAAATACTTGACAACAATGACGGCTGGGTATCTATCTGGCTGAACTTTACACCGGCTTTATAAAGCCGCTCGGTTCTTGCGGAATCCTCTGTTGCCGTTGTTTTATAAATCTTGTCGTCCGTACCTTTAAATACAATTTCATCGTCTTTAATTTCCGCCTCGGAAATTTGTTTGTTCTCGGTCATTGACATAAACGTGTCATAACTTACCTCATTTACCGTCTTGTTCATCATCATTGGGAACAATGTTGAGTTAAGCACAAGCATTATCAGCATTGTTATAAGACAATAAAACAACATCGGTTTTCTTGACGGGTCTTTCATCTCTTGCATATTATTTGTCCTTTCCGAATTCAGCAATATTCAGCAATTCGATACAAAATTTATTAATATAGATTATATCACAATAAAAAATTTTTTCAAGAATAATATCTACAGTTTACAAAATATTAACAAGAACGCCGCCGATAAGGTTTTTAAATCGGAGCAACGCTCTGCTTTGCTTGCAAGGAGCAAAGCTTGCGACAGATTGCAAACAAGCGCAGGGAGCGTTAGCTACTCAGGGTTTCAGTGGGAATTTTAATCTCCCACTGAAACCCTGAAATGGAACCCGCCGCCTTAGAGGCGGGGGACATCTGCGTGCAGGTTATATCATTCACCGCTCGTCATACTTTTTAAGAACATTTCAAGCGCATTGAGCTGTTTGTCATTTAACTTTTTCAAATATTCATTTATTTTATTGAGTTTTTCTGGATTTTTTAAATCAAAATCAAAAAATTGGCTCGGGGTAATACCCAGATATTCACATATATAAAATATTCCCGATAACGAAGGCGTTCCCTGACCCGATTCAATGTGATTTATATACCCTTGGTTTTGCCCGATTGATAAACTCATCTCACGAGCCGATACATTTTTCTTTGTACGAAGTTTAGCCAACCTCATTGAAAAATCCTTTTCATCCATTATCATTCACCGCTCGTATTATTTATTCATACTCTTAACAACATTTAAAACGCTTTCCAACGAACTCTTATCAAGCTTTTTACATTCGGATAAAAGTTCATTTATTAACACAGGATATTCAGTACCCTCATCAAAAAAATCTTTTGGGGTGATTTTAAAATAATCGCAGATATACAAAAACATACTCATTGACGGAAGTGATTTTCCGTTTTCTATTGTATTTATATATCCGGTGGATTGCCCCAAAGCCAGACTCAGTTCACGCGCCGATATGTTTCTGTCCGTTCTCAGTTTGGCAATCTTTAATTTTATATACTTTTCGTCCATTATAATCGCTCACTTTCTGTTATATTATATAATAAAAATTTTTTAAAATGATTGATTATAGTTTTTATTTATGATATAATGAATATTATAATTATATACAGTTACAAATATATCTTTTCAGGAGTGACCAAAATGAAAAAGAAACAAATCCTATCGATGATTATTTGCATAAGTATGATTTTTATGCTATGCTCATGCTCAAACAAAGCCGACCCACAACCCACAAATGAAACATCATCTCAAACGAGTGCAAGTATTCAAACAAACGAAAATTCGAATTCTGAAAAAGAGCAAACACAATCTCAATCCGAAAATGAAATATATAACTCAAAAAGTACGAATGAGAATACAAAAAGCTATACGTATATAGCGAACAATCATACGTTAAAATTTCATCGTCCGAATTGCCGAAGCGTTAAACAGATGAACGATGAAAACAAAATATATCTGAACTGCACAAGGGCGGATGCAATAAACCGCGGATATGAACCTTGTAAGCACTGTATTGGAAAGTAATAGATTATGTAAAGTCTACCTCATATTCATAGGCATTTAGCTGAAATAGTTGTAGTTTTCTTTACATAATATTTTCGTTCAGTTAAACTTAGAGTATATCAATTCTAAGGAGGGTTCACTATGAACGAAAATTGTTTACAGTTCATAAATCGATTTTCAAATGAACTGAAAAAAATCTACAGTACTTCAACACTAAATGCATATCAAAGCATCATAAATGATTTTTTGATATACTGCGAAAAAGAAAACATTTTATCTTTTTCACGCCAAATAGCTGATAAATACATCAGCAAAATAAGTGAATGCGATATGCCGAGCAATTTTAATAGTTATGTTCGCATCGTTAATATGCTTGTGTATTTTGAAAAGTTCGACAAAATACCATATCGCTCCCGTTTGGTCGAACTGAATTGGCCAGGTTGGTTTTATCCTACATATCTGGATTTTGTCGAAGATAGAAAATACAGAAACATTACAGAACGTACAATAACAAAACAACACATAAAATTTGAGAAATTCAGCAACTATCTTGATATGAATGGAATAAGCTCTTTTTCACAAATAACCTTAAAAAATATTCAACAATATCTTGAGTACAATGCTGATTTAACACTTTCACAGCGGTATCATATTGTTTCTTGTTTAAAAGTATTCTTTCAATTTCTGTATGACAAAAATTATGTTAGTACAAATTTTAAGGAATTGATTCCAAGAGTAAATTATTCACATAAAGCTCACATCCCTTCTGCATATGCACCTGAAGAAATCGAATCTCTGTTGGCGGTTGTTGACAGAGCAAACCCCATAGGTAAAAGGGATTATACAATATTGCTTTTAGCTACAAGACTTGGTCTGCGAGCTTCTGATATATGCGGTCTTTGTTTTGATGATGTCGATTGGACTAACAATCAAATAAATATAATTATGCAAAAAACAAATGAGCCACTTCAACTTCCGCTAACAGCGGAAGTTGGAAATGCAATCATTGATTACATCCGCAACGGTAGGCCAAAATCAGAATATCGTAATATTTTTTTGCGTCATATCCATCCAATAGAACCGATGTACAGCTCCAGCCTACATGGGATGATTCAAAGGTATTTTTACGATGCAGGAATAGATATAAAGAATCGCAAACACGGACCACATGCATTACGACATTCGCTTGCTTCAAATATGTTAAGCAATAACACTCCATTGCCTACAATTTCTAATGTATTAGGTCATAAATCAACGGCAACAACTCAAATATATTTAAAAATTGATATAAATAATTTGGCAAAATGTGCACTACCATTGTTTGGGGGTGATATTTAATGATTACATCAATTCCTATTCAATTTGAAGGCTGTTTTTCAGATGTTATGAAGACATTTATACAATATAAACGAAGTTTAGGACTGCAATATGACAGACCGGAATATGACCTTGTGCGGTTTTCGAGATTTCTTGTAGAAAACAATGTAACTGATCTTTGTATAACACAAGAAATCGCAGAAAAATGGTGTTGCAAAAGAGAAAGTGAAAGCAATAAATGTTGGACTAATCGTATTAGTATATATAATCAATTTGCAGTGTATTTGAACTCAGTCGGATATTCAGCATATATTTTACCTAAACCCAAGAACCGATACAATGAATATGTACCACATATTTTCACGGAAGAGGAAATTAAGCGGATATATTATGCTGCAGATACAATAAATGCAAAACGACTCAATAGCTATCAACGTATTATGCCAGTATTAGTTCGTCTTTTGTTTTCAACAGGACTACGAATATCAGAAGCAATAAACCTAAAATGTTCTGATATAAATTTCACGACTAGTATTTTGTATTTGTACGATTGTAAAAATGGCGAAGATAGAATTGTACCTATGCACCAAACGTTATTAGAGTATCTGAAAGAATATGCAAACGAATATATTCATGATAACGAATATTTTTTTGAAACAATCCATCACACTCAAATTACTGCTGCAACTTGCTATAAAAAATTTAGAGATATTCTTTTTTCGGCTGGTATTCCACATGGCGGCAGAGGTAAAGGACCTCGTCTCCATGATACACGCCACAGTTTTGCAGTACATTCCTTGCGTCACATGATTAATCAAGGGATGGACATATATGTATCACTTCCTTATCTATCTGTGTATTTAGGTCATAAGTCGATTGAAGCAACGGAAAATTACATCCGTTTAACTGCTGAAGCTTACCCTGAGCTTGCCGCACTTGTTAACCAATACACTGGTCATGTAATTCCGGAGGTGTGATTATGCAATATACAACGAATTTAGCATATCATATAAAAAGATATATACAGATTTATTTGCCCAACATAAAAGGGTTGAGTCAAAATACGATATATTCTTATCGTGATAATCTTACTATCTTCTTGCGTTACTGCGAAAGTGCAAAAAATATAAAAATTGAAAAGATGTCTTTAGAACAGATTACACCTGAACTAATAACAGATTTTTTGGATTATTTGGAATCCACAATGAAGTATTCGGCATCTTCCAGAAATCAGCGACTTGCTGCATTACGCACTTTTTTTCGGTATTTAATGCATGATGATGTTACATACATATCACTAACTCAAGATGTTTTAAGCATACCTATGAAAAAGACAAAAAATACGATTCCTGAACATCTTTCGCTTTCAGGTATTGAGCTTTTATTGAAACAGCCTGACACAAATAATGAGCATGAATTCCGAGATTTAGTATTAATGGCTTTTATGTATGATACAGGAGCACGAGTGCAGGAGTGCATTGACTTAACAATAGGCGATATAAAGTTAATGTCGCCTGCCACAGTAATTCTTCACGGAAAAGGAAATAAAACTCGTATTGTACCTCTTATGGAAAATACAAAAAAATTGCTTAATTCATATTTAAACCCTGTTTTATCATTAACTGAGAAAAAATGTCAACCAGCTTTTGTAAATAAATATGGAGATAAGCTAACACGTGCAGGGATTTCATATATTCTCAATAAATATGCAACAAAAGCACATCAGGAAAACTATGACATTATGCCTAATCACATACATCCGCATGTTTTGCGTCATTCAAGAGCTATGCACTTACTACAATCGGGGGTTAATCTTGTGTATATTCGGGATCTCCTTGGACACTCTTCGATTACCACAACAGAAATATATGCCAGAGCAGATACTGAAATTAAAAGGAAAGCAATAGAAAATGCATCACCTATTATACAAACCAATGTCGCAGGCGAATGGGAAAATAATAAAAAATTGCTTGATTGGTTGAAATCATTATAAAATGTTATGTAAAGATATTTTCCTGTAAATAGTGTATTTTTCGCATTTGCAGGAAGTGTCTTTACATAATCTATTACTTTCCAATACACCGCTTATGTAAAGCTTTACATAAGCACTGTGAACCTTAAATTTAAAAACGACGCAATCGTGTTTGATTGCGCCGTTTTTGTTTTTAATATCTGTATCCGATAATCGAATATTATTCAGCAATAGCCGCCTGTGCCGCTGCAAGTCTTGCAATCGGAACACGATACGGTGAGCAGGATACATAATCCAAACCAATCTTGTGGCAGAACTCAACGCTTGTCGGGTCACCGCCGTGCTCACCGCAGATACCGCAGTGAAGGTCGGGGCGAACACCCTTACCGAGTTTAATAGCTATTTCCATCAGCTTGCCTACGCCTGTCTGGTCGAGTTTAGCAAACGGGTCATTCTCGAAAATCTTTGCATCATAGTATGCATCGAGGAACTTGCCTGCGTCATCTCTCGAGAAGCCGTATGTCATCTGTGTCAAGTCGTTTGTACCAAAGCAGAAGAACTCAGCGTCTTTTGCGATTGCGTCAGCCGTAAGAGCAGCTCTCGGAATCTCAATCATTGTACCTACTTCGTATTTGAGGTCGATTCCAGCAGCAGCGATTTCTTCATCAGCCGTTTCAACAACGAACTTCTTAACATATCTCAACTCTTTCTCATCACCGATAAGAGGAATCATAATTTCGGGTTCAACACTCCAGTCGGGGTGAGCCTTTTTAACGTTGATAGCAGCACGGATAACCGCTCTTGTCTGCATCTTTGCAATCTCGGGGTATGTTACCGCAAGACGGCAGCCACGGTGACCCATCATCGGGTTGAACTCGTGCAATGAGTTGATGATATTCTTAATATCCTCAACCGACTTACCCTTTGTAGCAGCCAAAGCCTCTATATCAGCCTCGTCTGTCGGAACGAATTCGTGAAGCGGCGGATCCAAGAATCTGATTGTAACGGGGTTACCTTCGAGAGCCTCATAAAGCTTTTCGAAATCGCCCTGCTGCATCGGAAGAATCTTGTCAAGAGCAGCCTCTCTCTCTTCTACCGTGTCGGAACAAATCATTTCACGGAAAGCGTCAATTCTGTTGCCCTCAAAGAACATATGCTCTGTGCGGCAAAGACCGATACCCTCTGCGCCGAGTTCTCTTGCTTTCTTTGCGTCAGCCGGAGTATCAGCGTTTGTTCTAACGTGGAGCTTTCTGTATTTATCAGCCCAACCCATAATTCTGCCGAAGTCACCGCCGATAGATGCGTCAACCGTCGGGATAATACCTGCATAGATATTACCTGTTGAACCGTCAAGCGAAATCTCATCGCCCTCAACATATGTCTTGCCTGCGAGAGTGAACTTTTTGTTTTCTTCGTCCATAGCGATGTCGCCACAGCCCGATACACAGCAAGTACCCATACCGCGAGCAACAACCGCTGCGTGAGATGTCATACCGCCGCGAACAGTCAGTATACCCTGAGCCGCTTTCATACCTTCTATATCCTCAGGTGATGTTTCGAGTCTTACCAAAACAACCTTTTTGCCTGCTTCGTTCCAATCCTTTGCATCCTCAGCCGTGAACACAATCTGTCCGCAAGCAGCACCCGGAGACGCACCCAAAGCCTTTGCGATAGGTGTAGCCGCCTTTAATGCTTTTGCGTCAAACTGAGGATGAAGCAATGTATCAAGGTTTCTCGGGTCAATCATAGCAACCGCTTTCTTCTCATCAATCATTCCCTCGTCAACCAAGTCACAAGCTATCTTTAAAGCAGCCTGAGCAGTTCTCTTACCGTTTCTTGTCTGAAGCATATAGAGCTTTTCGTTCTCAACGGTGAACTCCATATCCTGCATATCTCTATAGTGGTCTTCAAGAGTTTTGCAAACCTCAACGAACTGATTGTAAGCAGCCGGGAACTTTTCAGCCATCTGAGCGATAGGCATCGGTGTACGAACACCTGCAACAACGTCCTCGCCCTGTGCGTTTGTCAGGAACTCACCCATAAGCTTTTTCTCACCTGTTGCCGGGTCTCTTGTGAATGCAACACCCGTACCACAGTCATCGCCCATATTACCAAAAGCCATCATCTGTACGTTTACGGCTGTACCCCATGAATAAGGAATATCGTTGTCACGGCGATAAACGTTTGCTCTCGGGTTATCCCATGAACGGAATACGGCTTTGATTGCGCCCATAAGCTGTTCTTTCGGGTCTGTCGGGAAGTCCTCGCCGATTTTTTCTTTGTATTCGGCTTTGAACTGACCTGCAAGTTCTTTGAGGTCATCGGCGGTAAGCTCAACATCCTGAGTTACGCCTCTCTTTTCTTTCATCGCATCGATGAGCTGTTCAAAGTATTTTTTGCCGACTTCCATAACAACGTCGGAATACATCTGAATGAATCTTCTGTAACAATCCCAAGCCCAACGGGGGTTGTTTGACTTCTTTGAAATAGCCTCTACAACGTCTTCGTTAAGACCAAGGTTTAAGATTGTATCCATCATACCGGGCATAGATGCTCTTGCACCCGAACGAACCGATACGAGAAGGGGGTTTTCCATATCTCCGAACTTTTTGCCGCAGATTTCCTCCATCTTTTCGATGTTTTCCATGATTTCAGCCTGGATTTCATCGTTTATTTTTCTGCCGTCCTCATAATACTGAGTACAAGCCTCTGTTGAAACGGTGAATCCCTGGGGAACAGGAAGACCCATGCTTGTCATCTCGGCAAGGTTTGCACCTTTACCGCCGAGAAGCTCTCTCATTGTTGCGTTACCTTCGCTAAAAAGATAAACATACTTTTTTGACATTAATTGTACCTCCAAATATATTTAAGTAAATTTAATTATTTGCAAATTATTGCCGTAATATTAATTATGCGCGAATCCTTTTATCGAGGATTCGCCGGCTTGTCCGCCTTGCGAGCCGCCATCTCTGACCGATTTAAAAAAATCCGTCAATACCTTTGTGCACTGTTCCTCCATTATTCCGCAATAATATTCAACTTTAAAAAGCGGAGACGGTTTATCGAAACAATGTATATTTGATACGACCGCGCCTGCGCGGCGGTCATACGCCCCGAAATAGAGTCTGTTCAGCCGTGCATGCGAAATCGCCCCACAGCACATAACGCACGGTTCAAGAGTGACATACATATCGCACCCGTCAAGCCGCATATCGCCAAGGACGTTCATCGCCCGTTCGATTGCAAGAATTTCGGCGTGCAAAAGCGGATTATTATTTCTCTCGCACAGATTATGTGCGGAGGATATAATCCTGTCGCCTTTAACAACAACCGCACCGACCGGAACCTCGCCGACGTTTGCGGCAAGATAAGCCTGTTCCATTGCTGTTATCATAAACTTATTTGTCCATATGTCATTGTGCGTCATATTTCACCACCGCAGGGTTATTAAAGCCGAACCGCCGTATCGCGGACGACCGAAATCCAGACACGACAAATCCCCACATAGGATGTATGCAGGGATTAGGCACCAATGTCTATTTCTGGATAAACGGAGCCAGCTCTTCCAGCAGGCTCGTGCAGTCCGCGCCGTGCGCCTCTACCTTAATCGGCTTTGTGAGGTCAAGGCTGAAAATCCCCATAATGGATTTTGCATCAACCACATAACGTCCGGATGTGAGATCAATCTCATAATCATACTTTGTAACCACATTAACAAAGTTCTTTACATCATTGATTGAACCCAATACTACTGTAAACTCTTTCATTGTAACTAACCTCCTAAAAAAATTTGACAATCCGTCTATTAAATTATATAATTTTTTCTTGCATTAGTCAATCAAAAATTATATAATTATTATACAATTTTATTTTAAAAAATTTATGCAAAACTTCTAATTTGTGCGAAAAGAGTGAAATTTATGTTGAATTTTGCCCCCAAAAAGTATTAAAATATAGTTCATACATATTTTTTTCGCCGAAAGGGGCAAAAAAACTCAACCAAAAAAATATGAGGTGAGAACCATTACCGTAAGATTTATAACACTTGGCTGTAAGACCAATATTTACGAAAGCGAAGCAATGGCACAGCTTTTTGAAAAATCGGGTCACACCGTTGTTCCGAACGGCTGTGCGGACATAATCGTTGTCAACACCTGTACCGTAACGGGAACGGGTGCGTCAAAAAGCATCAAACTGATACGCCGCGCAAGGCGCGAGAACCCGAACGCGGTACTCGCGGTCACGGGCTGTCTTGCACAGACCGAGGCGGACAGGCTCAGAGCGGCGGAGAACATAGACGTTCTTATCGGAACATCGGGCAGGCGTGAAATCGTCAAGCTTTGTGAGGACGCCGCCGCAGGCAAAAAAACCGATTCGGTGGGCGACATCCTGTGCGAGACGAGTTTTGAAGAACTGGGAATTGTCAGAGGTCAGCACCGAATCCGTGCCGAAATAAAGATTGAGGACGGCTGTAACAACTTTTGTTCATATTGTAAGATTCCATATGCAAGAGGTCCCGTCCGTTCGAGAGATATAAAAAATATCGCAGACGAGGCAACGGCTATTGCCGATGACGGCTATCGCGAAATCGTTCTCACGGGAATACACATAGGCTCATACGGAAAGGACTTGTCGGACGGCACGGGGCTTATAGACGTTATGGAAACGGTGCATCGCTGCGCCCCCGATTTGAGATTGCGTTTGGGTTCGATAGAACCTGTTATGATAACCGAAAGCTTTACCAAACGCGCGGCGGCTCTCGATAATCTTTGTCCACAGTTTCATCTGTCGCTTCAGAGCGGCTGTGACAAAACCCTTGCCGCCATGCGGCGGCATTATACAACCGCGGATTTCAGAACCGCCGTTCAAAACCTGCGCGCCGCCTTTGACAACGCGGCGATTACCACCGACCTTATTGTCGGATTCCCGGGTGAGAGTGATGAAGATTTTGAACAGTCAAAAGCGTTTTGTGAAGAGATGCACTTTTCGCAAATGCACATCTTTCCTTATTCAAAAAGGGAAGGAACTCTTGCCGCAAAACTTTCGAATCACATCGGTGATGAGATAAAGACGCATCGGACGCATATTATGCTCGGCGTTGCCGCGGCGATGAAATCCGAATTTTGCAAAAGACGCATCGGCAAATGCGAAGATGTTTTGTTCGAACAGATTCGCGGCGGCCTGTGGAGCGGCAGAACCAAAAATTATATTGAGGTTCGCTGTGAATGCAATGATGATTTAAAGGGAATGATAAAACCGATAAAGCTTGTCGAATACATTCCCGACGGCGAATATATGCTCGGCGAAATCATCGAATAGCTTTAAACCGAAAAAAATTAAATAAAAATACAAAATTTCAAAAGTAAAGGATTTGATTCAATGAAGAACCAGGTAACGGAAAACCCTGTAAAAAACCGTGTTAATTCCATAGGTGTAACGCACGTTGCAGGACAGGTAAAGGATATGCCGCTCATAGTGGTGGCTGCATTTTTGATTACGCTCTATATCGCATCAAACGTGATGGCGGTAAGGGTAATATCAATCGGAGATTTGGCGTTGTTTGACGCGGGAACAATCACTTTCCCGGCGGCATATATGCTCGGTGATGTCTTAACCGAAATATGGGGGTTTAAAACCACCCGTAAAATAATATTCATTACGTTCTTATGCAATATTCTGTTTGTGCTTTGTACGGCTTTGGGCGGTCTTATGCCCTATCCGGACTATATGCAGGAAACCGTCAATGCATACGGCGTCATTTTCGGATATGTTCCGCGTATAGTTATTGCGTCGCTGCTCGGATTTTTATGCGGCGAACTCGCAAACGCAAAGTTTATGGAACTTATCAAAGCAAAAACGGGCGAAAAGCATCTGTGGATGAGAACTATCGGAAGCTCAATGGTCGGATATATATTCGACACGGTATTGTTCGTTATCGCCGCTTTCGGCGGAACCGCACCGGCGTGGGATTTGTTCACCATGATTGCCATTCAGTATGTTGCAAAGCTTTTGATAGAGGCTTTGAGCGGTACGCCTTTGGCTTATGCCGCAATATATAAACTTAAAAAATACTACAACAAAACGGAAAATAAAACTGAACTTAAAAATTGATGTAACTATACGGAGATGACTATATGAAAGACGGATTTATCAAGGTCGCGGCGGCAACCCCCGAGGTTAGGGTTGCCGATGTGGAATTTAACACAGATACCGCAATCGAATATATAAAAACAGCCGAAAGACACGGCGCAAAACTTATCGTCCTGCCCGAACTCGGTCTGACCGCTTATACCTGCGGCGACCTGTTTTTACAGACGGATTTGATAAGACGTGCCGAACAGGGCTTGCTCAGTATTGCGGCAGAAACCGCCGAATATGACATTCTTGCGGTTGTAGGTCTGCCCGTTTCAAAAAACGGAAAGCTGTATAACTGTTCCGCATTTTTAAAAGACGGCGAAATACTCGGCTTTGTGCCGAAAACATATATACCGAATTACGGGGAATTTTATGAGCGCCGACACTTTAACACCCTCGGGTGCAACACAACGGTATTCTTCGGCGGCAAAGATGTTCCAATCGGAAACAAGCTGATTTTTGCCGCTCGGAATATGCCCGAATTCTCTGTTGCGGCGGAGATATGCGAGGACGTATGGGCGGCTGTTCCGCCGAGCTGTTCTCATACCGAAAACGGTGCGGCAATCATCGTCAACCAATCCGCAAGCGATGAGGTCATCGGCAAGAGTAGCTGGCGCAGAACCCTTATCGAGGTTCAGTCATCAAAGGCGGCTTGCGCATATATTTATTCGGATGCCGGCGAGGGCGAATCTACAACCGATATGGTCTTTTCGGGACATAATATGATTTTTGAACTCGGAACGGCTCTTGCCGAATCAAAAATCTTTTCCGAGGGAATCATTTATGCCGATGTTGACGTTGAAAAGATTATGCAAGAGCGCAAGCGCGTCACAACTTTCAGCGGAAAGTGTGACGGCGAGTATCGCATTATCGGCTTTGACACCGAGATTTCAAAAACCGAGCTTGAACGAAATTTCGAGATGCGGCCTTTTGTTCCGTCCGATGAGGGCGACCTGACAAAACGCTGTGAAGAGATTTTCGCCATACAGTATCACGGGTTGAAAAAAAGGCTCAAACACATCGGCATAAAAACCGTCACAATCGGCATTTCGGGCGGTCTTGACTCTACGCTTGCCCTGCTTGTCACCGCGAGAGCGTTTGACGATTTGGGTCTTGACAAAAGCGGAATCGTTGCGGTTACCATGCCGTGTTTCGGCACGACCGACAGGACATATAACAATGCGGTCAGTATGATAAAATCAATCGGCGCAACCCTGCGCGAGATAAATATAAAAGAATCGGTAACATTACATTTATCGGACATCGGCGCGGACATAAATTGTCACGATGTGACATACGAAAACGCACAGGCGAGAGAGAGAACACAGATTCTTATGGACATTGCCAACAAGACGGGCGGAATCGTAATAGGCACGGGTGATTTATCCGAGCTTGCCCTCGGTTTTGCCACCTATAACGGCGACCATATGTCGATGTACGGCGTAAACGCGTCAATTCCCAAAACCCTTGTGCGCTATCTTGTAAAGTATGTTGCCGACACAAGCGAAAGCACTCTCAAGGCAACCCTCTATGACGTGCTTGACACGCCCGTAAGTCCCGAGCTGCTTCCCCCCGAGGAGGACGGCACGATTGCACAGCAAACCGAAGAAATTGTCGGTCCGTATGAGCTGCACGATTTCTTTCTGTATAATATGATTCGGTGGGGCTTTTCGAGAAACAAGATTTTCAGAATGGCACAGCACGCATTTGACGGCGTATACGACAGCGATACAATTGATAAATGGCTGTGCACGTTTATGCGCAGGTTCTATAACAGCCAGTTCAAACGCTCGTGTCTGCCCGATGGAGTAAAGGTCGGAAGCGTAACGCTTTCGCCGCGCGGCGATTGGCGTATGCCGTCCGATGCGGTTCGTCCCCCGATGTGAGGGTCTGATACAGTATAAAAGTTTAATGAAAATTAACTTTTATCAAATTTCTCAAAAGTTTTGATAGGCTCTTTTCTTTTTACCGTGAAAGTGGTATAATAATAGCGGTGATGAAAATGAC
>URAN01000046.1 GCA_900545865.1 uncultured Eubacteriales bacterium | reverse complement strand
CTTATTTTGAAAACGAGGAAGTTAACTACGAGGCATATGGCGAAATTATTGAATATTTGATTAAGAATGATCTTTGCGACTCACTGATCGTTACTGGAACTACAGGAGAAGCATCTACTATGACAGAAGCGGAAAGAAAAGATGTTATTAAATTTGTAGTTGATACTGTTAATAAACGAATTCCTGTAATAGCTGGTACTGGTTCAAATAATACAGAAGCGGTTATACAAATGACAAAATATGCAGAATCAGTTGGTGTAGATGGAGCATTAATAGTAACTCCTTATTATAATAAAACTACACAAGAGGGATTAATAAAACATTATACAGTAATAGCAAACAATACATCGTTACCAATAATACTATATAATGTACCTAGCAGAACAGGTGTTAATATAAAACCAGAAACATGTTTAGAGCTATCAAAAATAGATAACATAGTAGCTATAAAAGAAGCCAGTG
The DNA here is from genome assembly GCA_900545865.1 of uncultured Eubacteriales bacterium. Lineage (GTDB taxonomy): Bacteria > Bacillota > Clostridia > Monoglobales > Monoglobaceae > UMGS1820. The sequence goes on along the minus strand of URAN01000046.1, from coordinate 22,276 downwards.
GTAATATATCACAAGTAGCAAAAATAGCATCATTATGTGGAGATAATTTACATATATACTCAGGTAATGATGATCAAATAATACCAATACTATCATTAGGTGGTATAGGAGTAATATCAGTATTATCAAACATAAAACCTAAGTATACACATCAAATGGTATATGACTATTTAGAAGGGAATACAAAACAAGCATTGCACAAACAATTAGAATCAATAAGCCTAATAGAGACACTATTTTGTGAAGTAAATCCAATACCAATAAAATCTGCATTAAACATAAAAGGATACAATTATGGAATACCACGATTACCATTAATAGAGCTAAGTGAAAAAAATAAAGAAATATTAAAACAAAAACTTTAAAACAATAAAACAGAAAGAAAGGTGTTATATATGTATAGAATCGGTATGTCAATGTTTGAGATGAGTTTTGAAGAAAAAAGCTTTAATGATTTGGCGAAAAACGGAATATTTGATGTCGAAATATCAAGACCGCTTTATGAACATTATGAAAATTTTGATTTTTGCGGTGTTAAAAAAATGGCTGAAAGCCATGGTATAAATATATGGTCGTTTCATCTTCCGTTTGCACCGCGAGAGTTGATAGATATTTCGGATGTTGAGAAAGAAAAAAGGAGAAAAACAGTTGAGTATTTATCCGAATTGATAAAAATGGGCGGCAGTATAGGAGTTGATAAATTCGTTGTTCATCCGAGCAGTGAACCGATATCCGAATCGGAGCGGAAAGAAAAACTAAAATGCGCAAAAGAAAGTCTGTCAAAACTTGCGGATGTTGCCGAAAGATTTAATGCGGTTATATGCGTTGAGGACTTGCCGCGGACGTGTCTCGGAAATTGTGTTGAAGAAATGAAGTTTTTAACCGAGGATGACGAACGTTTAAGAATTTGTTTCGATACAAATCATATTACAGCCGATAAACCCGAAAATGTAATTCGAGAATTGAAAAATAAGATTGTTACGCTGCACGTATCTGATTTTGATTTTGTTGATGAAAAGCATTGGATTCCCGGTGACGGAGAAATCAATTGGAGCGAAGTGGTTAAGGCTCTTAAAGATATTAAATATAACGGCGTTTGGATGTATGAGGTGGGATTTCAAAGTCGGAACGGCAAATTGACAGTATCCGATTTTAAGAAAAATGCCGAAAAAGTTTTACTTGCATAAAGTAAATATGAAAGGACGAAACTATGAAAAACGTATATTTATTATGTAACGCACACATAGACCCGATATGGCTGTGAAAGTGGCAGGAGGGAGCGGCGGAGGCGATCTCGACATTCCGCACCGCTGCGAATTTTTGTGAGGAAGTTGACGGATTTGTATTTAATCACAACGAAGCACTTTTGTATGAATGGATTGAGGAATACGAACCCGAATTATTCGGACGCATACAAAAACTGGTTGCCGATGGAAAATGGCATATTATGGGCGGTTGGTATCTTCAGCCCGACTGTACATTGCTGTCGGGTGAATCTTTTATCCGACAGATAGAATACGGAAGAAGGTATTTCAAAGAAAAGTTTGATAAAACCCCGACAACGGCAATAAATTTTGACCCGTTCGGACATACGAGGGGACTTGTGCAGATACTCAAAAAGAACGGTTTTGACTCATACTTGTTTATGCGCCCGGGAATGAACAGGGGCAACTTTGTTATGTGCTGAATGAGTGCGCAGACAAAGAGAATATACTTGTTCTGTGGGGAATAGGCGACCACGGCGGTGGACCGTCACGAGTTGATTTAAACGAGATAACCGAGTTTATGAAAGAGCATACAGAGCTTAATATAAAACACTCAACACCCGAGGAATATTTTAAGACTGTGAATAAGGACAAACTCAAAGTGATAGAAGATTCTCTCGGTCCGTGTATGATGGGTTGCTATACGTCTATCAAACGAAATGTATGTCAATAATTGTAGTCCCACAATATGCTCTCGCAATATTATACGAAATAACAGGATAGGCAAATCAAAATAATTTTAATGAATTAATCGCCCGTTGCCCATACGATTGCCAAGCCCAATCGCAATGCAAAAATTATTTTGATTTTGTGTTAGAAAAGTGTTAGAAATTGGGGCATCATATGCACCCGCATAAAAAAGGAGCAAGCGAAAATGCTTGCTCCTTATATGGTGCCGCTGATCGGGGTCGAACCGATACGGTATCACTACCACAGGATTTTGAGTCCAGCGCGTCTGCCAATTCCACCACAGCGGCGTGTCACCAACTTGTTTATTATAACACACTTTGTTTCAAAAATCAACCCTTTTTTTCAATTTTTTTAAATTTTTTCAAAAAAATTCTCAAAGCAAATACAGCGAAAGGATTTAAAGCTGTACTTGGCTTTGAGAATCTGTTAGAAAATCAAATTTTGGATTTGTGTAAAACGAAAGGTTATACGCTATTCGGCGGAAGTGTCAATTATTCCGCCGACAAATTCCTTTGCATCAAACGGCTCAATATCGTCTATGCCTTCGCCAACGCCGACAAGCTTAACGGGAATATCATATTCATTCTTTATCGCAAAAGTAATGCCGCCTTTTGCCGTGCCGTCAAGCTTTGTAAGGATTATACCGGTAATATCCGCAGCCTCTTTAAATTCCTTTGCCTGCATAACCGCATTTTGACCCGTTGTTGCGTCAAGAACCAGCAAGACCTCTTTTCCGCTCATCGGAAGTTCGCGGTCGAGTATCTTATAAATCTTTTTAAGTTCTTGCATAAGATTTTTCTTGTTGTGAAGTCTGCCGGCGGTGTCGCACAGCAGGACATCAACGTATTTGCCCTTGCAGGCGTTGATTGCGTCATAAATAACGGCGGCAGGGTCGGAACCCTCTTGCTGTTTGATTATCCGAACATCGGCGCGCTCCGCCCAAATTTCGAGCTGTTCAATTGCGGCGGCACGGAAAGTATCCGCGGCGGCAATAACAACGTTTTTGCCCTGTTTTTTGTACATCGCCGCAAGCTTTCCGATAGATGTGGTTTTTCCCACACCGTTTACGCCGATGACCATAACGACCGCCGGAAGTCCGCGAATATCGAGCTTGCTGCTTGAACCTTCGGTTAAAATGCCCTCGAGAATTGCCGCAAGTTCTGCCTTTAAATCCACACTGTTTTTTATATGTTTTTCCGCCGCGGCATCGCGCAGCTTTTCTATGATGTCCATAGATGTGTTTACGCCCAAATCCGCGGTAATAAGAGCTTCTTCAAGCTCATCGAACAAATCATCATCAACCGATGAAAATGTTTTCATTACGTTCTCAATTTTGTCATTGATTGAATTTTTTGTTTTGCTGAGACTCTCTCTCAGCTTGCTGAAAAATGCCATAGTCTGTCTCCTTATTATATAAATTCGTTCGGTAGGGGCGCAATTGCCCTTTCCGACAAGGTGTATATTTTATAAATTTACCTCATCGATATTGAGTGAGAGTAACTTTGATATACCTTTTTCCTGCATGGTTACACCGTACAGAATATTTGCCGCCTCCATAGTTCCGCGCCTGTGCGTAACCACAATGAATTGAGTTTTGCTGCTGTATTTATGCAGATAATCGGCGTATCTGTATACGTTTGCGTCATCCAGAGCCGCCTCAATCTCGTCAAGAATACAAAACGGTGTCGGGCGCACATCGAGAATAGCAAAGAGCAGAGCTATCGCCGTGAACGCACGCTCGCCGCCCGACAGCAGCGTAAGACTTTGCAGCTTTTTACCCGGCGGCTGTGCTTCGATTTCGATTCCGCTTTCCAATACGTTATCAGGTTCGGTGAGCGATAAATGCGCACTTCCGCCGCCGAAAAGTTCGCTGAAAACTTTGTTGAATCCGATGTTTATTATCTTAAATTGTTCAGCAAAGTTTTTCTGCATTATATCCATCATTTCTTCAATTACCGAATCGAGTTCCGCCTTCGATTTCTCCAAATCCGAGGTCTGTACGGTGAGAAAGTCAAAACGCTCTTTCACGTTTTTGTATTCCTCGATTGAATCAATGTTTATGTTGCCAAGTGCGCGAATGCTGTCTTTGAGTTCCTTAATTCGCACGGTGGCGGAGGAATACTCAAATCCCTCGGGACGTTCGAGTTCGGCGGCATCGCTGTAGGTAAGCTCGTAATCTTCCCACATACGATTGACGATGCTTTCACGGTCGGACATCAGCTTTGCCAAACGGTTCTCAAACTTTGATGCACGCTGTGAAAGTGCAAACTTTTGCTCTTGTGTGTCTTTGACTTCGCTTTGGCGTTTGCGAATCTCGTCCTCGGTCTTTTTGCGGCTTTCCGCAATTGTCTGTGCGTGGCTTTTGCATTCATCGGCGCGAACGCGGTGTTCATCACATTGCTTGCCGAGCTGTTCGAGCCGACTGGCTATATCCTCGTTGCGTTTCTTTAAAGTTTCGATTCCGCCGTTCTTAATCTTTACATCATCGAGCCTGTCACTCATGCTTGCGTTCAGAGCGGCAATTCTTTCGTTTTCAAGCTCGGTGTCTTTGAGCAGTGTCGAACGGCGTATATTTGCGCGCGTAAGCCGTTCGGAGAGCCGCTCGTTCTCATCGGTTGCACGGCTGAATTCAGCTTGCGCACCTTCCGCGCCCTTTTCGAGCGCAGAGCGTTCATTGGTTATCTTTTCAATCTCGGCGTTCTTGACGGTCAAATCGGAATCTATTTCGCCAAGTTTTTGTTCGATGTCGTCAAGCTCGCGGCCGAGCTGGGCGTCTGATGAATTGATGCTTTCAACCAAAGCGGAATATCGCTCAAAATCGGACGCCGCGCGAACGGCATTTGAGCGGATTTCCTGTTCAGCGGCGGTGATTTTTTCAATCAGGGTGGTTGAATTCGAGATACTTTCCGAAAGAGCGGCAAGCCGCTTTTCTTCGCGTTCGGTTTGAGCTTTAAGTTTATCGATTTCCTCGGCGAGGGAGTCAATCTCACCCGTTCGAGAGAGAGAACCCGTGGTCTTGACGGCACTTCCGCCCGTCATTGCGCCGCCGGCTTGAATGACATCGCCGCCGAGGGTGACAATCCTGAATTTGTGTCCGTTTTTTCTTGCCATAACAACGGCGTTGTCGATGTTGTCGCATATAACGGTCGATGCAAGAAAGCTTCCGACTATGTTCCGATATTTTTCATCGCATTCGACAAGCTGTGCCGCCGTTGAAATATATCCCTCGCACCGCGCGGCGGAAGAGGAGTCGAAATTTCTTGTCCTTATGGATGAAACGGGAAGAAATGTCGCACGCCCGAGATGCTTTTCTTTGAGGTATGCAATAGCCTGTTTCGCCTCGTTCTCGGTTTCGGTAACTATGTTTTGGCTTGCCGCACCAAGGGCGGTTTCAATCGCCGTTATGTATTTTTTGTCGGTTTTTATGAGCTGTGCAAGAGGTCCGTATATCTTGGCGTTGCCGAATCTGCCACTTTTATACGCCGTCATAATGCCCTTTACGCCTTTGGCGTAACCCTCCATTTCGCGCTCCATATCGATGAGCATTGTGCGCCGCGAACGCCTGCGCCCGAGTTCGAGTATGGTGTTGTTTCTCTGAACGGAAAGTCTTTCGAACTCCACACGGGTTTGCCTGATATTTTCCTCGTTCTTTTTGCGTTCGACAATCACTTTTTCGAGTTCGGCGTTAAAATTTCTTTCGTCCGCCGCCGCCGAATCCCTTTTTTGAGTCAGCTCGTCAACGCTCTTTGCGCGTTCCGAGCGTTCGGACAGAATGTCCGTTTTTCTGCGTACAAAGCTGTCTTTTAATATTTCGGAATTCTCAATGTATACTTTAAGAGAGCCGATTTTTGCGGTTATGTCCATAATCCTTGATTTTAAGCTCTCGAGAGCGCCGCCCTTTTCGGACGTTTCGATGTTTGCCGCCGAAATAAGCGCGGTGATTTCTTCAATCTCCGACTTGTTTTGCACGCTTTCGCGACCCAATTCTTCGAGTTTGGATTTGTGTTGTTTAATATCCGATTCAATTACCTTTGTCGATTCGGAAATATTCAAAATTTCGGCTTTGAGACGGTCTATGTTATCCCTGTTATGCTCGGCGTCATTGCGCAAGATGCCGCTTTCCTTTTCGGATTCGCTTATCTTGAACAAGAGGTCGCGCTCATCCGAATTAATCTTTTCTGCCTGTTCGTCAAGCGTCGTGAGTTCACTGTACATTCCGGAAATGGCAGAGTCTGTTTCTTCGAGAGACGCGGCGATTTCGGAAATTTGAGCATTCAAAAGTTCGAGGTCTTGCGACAGCTTGGCGCTTTCCTCTTTGATTCTGTCAATATTAATGATAGATACGGCTATGTCAATGCCGCGCAGCTCATCGCGCAGGATAAGATACCGCTTTGCTTTTTCGGACTGTCGTTCGAGAGGACCGAGCTGACCCTCTAATTCGCTCAGAATATCCTTGACCCTTGTGAGGTTGTCCACGGTTTGAACAAGCTTGCGCTCAGCCTCTAATTTTCTGTATTTGTATTTGGAGATTCCCGCCGCCTCTTCGAAAATCTGACGCCTGTCCTCGGACTTTGTGCTGAGAATCGAGTCTATCTTTCCTTGACCGATGATGGAATATCCGTCACGCCCGAGACCCGTGTCCATAAAAAGCTCGTGAATGTCTTTCAGACGGCACAGGGTTTTATTGATATAGTATTCGCCGTCACCGCTGCGATACACGCGGCGCGTAACGGTTATCTCGGGAAAGTCGAGCGAAAAGTATCCGTCCGTGTTGTCGAGCGTAAGGGTAACCTCGGCAAAACCGAGAGCCTTGCGCTTTTCTGTTCCGGCGAATATAACATCTTCCATACGGCTTCCGCGAAGGGATTTGACGCTCTGTTCGCCCATAACCCAGCGAATGGCATCGGAAATATTGCTCTTTCCTGAGCCGTTCGGGCCGACGATTGCGGTTATTCCCGAATTAAAATCAAGATAAATTTTGTCTGCAAAGGATTTAAAGCCTTGCATTTCTATATTTTTAAGACGCATATTATTTTCTCCGTTTTCACAAGATGAAAAATCGATTACGCATAAATAATCACATTATATTATAACAGAAATGTTCGTGATTGTCACGCTTTTTTTGAAAAAATGTTACTCTTTTTTTAAAATTACAAAAAAATCGCACAAAAAATGCTTTTACCCCTTTACAAATCACATTTTTTATTATAAAATAAATAATTATGTAAGTTTATAAATATATGGAGGTTATTTATATGTATCGCAAGGTTTCGGCAGACCTATCCTTTGTTGACAGGGAAAAGGCAATTGTTGAATTTTGGAAGAAAAACGATATATTCGAAAAAAGTATAGAGCATCGTGACGGATGTGAACGATTTACGTTCTATGACGGTCCGCCGACGGCAAACGGAAAACCGCACATAGGTCATGTGCTGACACGTGCGATTAAAGACCTTATACCGAGGTATCGTACAATGAAAGGCTATAAAGTTCTGCGCAAGGCGGGCTGGGATACTCACGGCTTGCCGGTTGAGCTTGAGGTCGAAAAGGCTCTCGGTATAAGCGGAAAGCCCGAAATAGAAAAGTTCGGTATTGAGGACTTTATCAAAAAATGTAAGGCAAGCGTTTTCACATACCAGAGCGAGTGGGAGGAAATGAGCGACCGTGTTGGATTCTGGGCGGATATGGAAAACCCGTATGTTACTTATCACAACGATTATATCGAATCGGTGTGGTGGGCTTTGCGCCAAATATGGGATAAGGGACTTTTGTATAAAGGTCATAAGATTATGCCGTATTGTCCGCGCTGCGGAACGTCTTTGTCGAGCCACGAGGTTGCACAGGGATATAAAGATGTAAAAGAAAATTCGCTTATTGTCAAATTCAAGGTTTTGGGCAAGGATAACGAATATATCTTGGCATGGACAACCACGCCGTGGACTTTGCCGTCAAACTTGGCTCTTTGTGTAAATCCGCATGAAAAATATGTCAGATTTACCATAGAGGGTGACGAAAACAACACCGTTTATATAATGGCAGAGGCTTTGATTAAATCCGTATTCGGCGAGGACGCGAAAGCGAACATATTAAACGAATACACGGGCGAAGAACTCAAAGGCACGGAATACGAGCCGCTTTATTCGTTTGTCAAGCCCGATAAAAAGGCTTATTATGTAATAGCCGATGATTATGTTACAATGGAGGACGGTACGGGCGTTGTTCATACCGCACCGGCATTCGGTGAAGATGATGCGCGCGTTTGTAAGGCGAACGGACTTCCGTTTATCAACCTTGTTGACCACCAGGGTAACTTTGTCAAAGAAACCGGAGAATGGGCAGGCACGTTCGTAAAGGATGCGGACAAGCTTGTTATCCGCGATTTGAAAGAGCGTAATCTCTGTTTCGCGGTAATCCCGTTCGAACACAGCTATCCGTTCTGCTGGCGCTGTGACACGCCGCTTTTGTACTATGCTTGCGATACTTGGTTTATCGAGATGACAAAGGTTCGCGACAGATTGCTTGCGAATAACGAAACGGTTAACTGGATGCCCGATAATATCAAGCACGGACGTTTCGGAAACTTCCTCGAGAACATAATCGACTGGGGTCTGTCGCGTACACGTTATTGGGGTACGCCGCTGCCTATCTGGGAATGCGAATGCGGACACCGCCATGTTGTCGGTTCTATCGCAGAGCTTAAAGAAATGGGTATAAACTGCCCCGATGACATTGAGCTGCATAAGCCGTATGTCGATAATATCAAGCTCAGATGCGAAAAGTGCGGCGGCGAGATGAAGCGTGTTCCCGAGGTAATAGACTGTTGGTTCGATTCGGGTTCGATGCCGTTTGCACAGCTGCATTATCCGTTTGAAAACAAAGAGGCGTTCGAACAGAACTTCCCGGCTGATTTCATCAGCGAAGCAATAGACCAGACAAGGGGATGGTTCTATACCCTTATGGCGATTTCAACGCTCTTGTTCGATAAATCACCGTATAAAAACGTTGTCGTTCTCGGACACGTCCAGGACGAAAAGGGTATCAAGATGAGTAAGCACAAGGGCAATGTAATTGCACCGATGGATATACTCAATGACCAAGGCAGTGATGCGGTACGCTGGTACTTCTATTCGAATTCCGCGCCGTGGCTTCCGAACAGGTTCTCGGCAAAGAATGTGTCAGAGGCACAGAGAAAGTTCCTCGGAACGCTTTGGAACACATATTGTTTCTATGTTTTATATGCAAACATAGATGAGTTTGACCCGACAAAGTATAATTTTGACGATTTGAATCTTACCGTTATGGATAAGTGGATTTTGTCAAAGCTGAATAATGTTGTCAAGACGGTTGATGATTATTTGAACGAATACAAAATCACCGAGGCAACACGCGCAATGAACGAGTTTGTTGACGAACTCAGTAACTGGTACGTTCGCCGCAGCCGTTCGCGTTTCTGGGCGAGCGAGCTTACCGATGACAAGATTTGTTCATATATGACGTTGTATACGGTTTTGGTTGAGTTTGCAAAGGTAAGTGCACCGTTTATTCCGTTTATGACAGAGGAAATATATCAGAACCTCGTTCGTTCGGTTGACGAGAACGCCCTTGAAAGCATTCATATGTGCGATTTTCCGAAATATGACGAAAAGTATAACTTTGCGGAAATCGAACAGGAAATGGACGCTATCCGCAAGGTGGTAATCCTCGGCAGAGCCGCAAGAAACGAAGCGAATATAAAGAACAGACAGCCGCTTTCAAAATTATTTATACAGACGGATAATAAAATCAACGCCGACTATGTAAATATTATATTGGAAGAGCTGAATATAAAAGATGTTGAGCTAACAAAAGACGCATCGGGATTTATAAGCTATAACTTTAAGCCCCAGATGAGGACAATGGGTCCGAAATACGGAAAGCTTATGCGTCCGATATTTGACGAGATTGCAAAGATGGACGGCGCAGAGGTTATGGAAACCCTTAACAGTGACAAGCCGATTTGTCTCAACGTTCAGGGAACGGATGTCGAGGTATTCAAAGACGATGTATTGATTGATACACAGCAAAAAGACGGCTTTGTATCGGCATCGGATGCGGGATTTACCGTGGTTCTCGACACGAACCTTACCGATGAACTGATAGAAGAAGGCTTTGTGCGTGAGATAATAAGCAAGATTCAGACAATGCGCAAAGACAGCGGCTTTGAAGTAACGGACAGAATTTCGGTTGTATTTGACGGAAGCGAAAAGATTGCAAAGATTTTTGCGGCAAACGATGCCGAGATTAAGTCACAGACCCTTGCCGATTCGATTGATGCCGGTGATGTAAAAGACGGCAAGAATTGGAATGTTAACGGCGAAAAGGTTGATATAGCAATCCAAAAGGCGTAAATTTAAAATAATGATTTAAACCGATACTCATACTCGAACGGCAAGCCGTTTTGCGTGTGAGTATCTTTTTTTGAATTTTTTTAAAATATTTTAAAAAATGCCTTGACAAATGCGCGGCGATAAGTTATAATAGTCAAAGTGTAAAGCAAAAAGACTTTACAGAATGATATTAAAAGTATTTCGAGGTGAGCGGATATGGATAAGAATGTGCGGATTTGCCTGTTGTTTTCCTTTTACAGAAATATGCTTACCAAACGCCAGATTGACTGTGTTGACCTCTATTATAACGAGGATTTGTCACTGGCGGAAATCAGCGAACTTTTGGGCATTACCCGACAGGGTGTGCGCGATAATATCAAAAGGGCAGAGAATACGATGAATGATACCGAGGAAAGGTTGGGTCTAGTATCAAAATTTCTCGGTATTTCCGAAAAGCTCGCCAAAATCGATGACATCATCAGAGAAATAGAAAAGTCACCGAACGTGCGCTATCTTTCGGATGATATAAAACATAAGATTAACGACATATTAATGATTATCGGTTCGATAAACGATGACGAACAATAACATATAACAAAATATTACGGAAAGCAGAGGTGACGGCTGTGGCATTTGAAAGTCTTTCGGATAAGCTTCAAAATACATTCAAAAAGCTCAGAGGTATGGGCAAGGTCAGCGAAAAAGACCTTAAAGACGCAATGCGTGAGGTTAAACTTGCGCTGCTTGAGGCGGACGTAAACTTTAAAGTCGTAAAAAACTTTGTAAAACAGGTATCCGACAGAGCGGTCGGTGCAGAGGTTATGGAATCCCTCACCCCCGCACAGCAGATTATAAAGATTGTAAACGAAGAATTGATTAACCTTATGGGCGGCGAGACAGAAAAGCTTAATATCTCGTCAAAACCCCCGACAATTATTATGATGGCGGGCCTTCAGGGCGCAGGCAAGACCACCACGGCGGCAAAGCTCGGCGGTTTACTTAAAAAACAGGGCAAACGACCGCTTTTGTGTGCGTGTGACGTTTACAGACCTGCGGCGGTGGAACAGCTTCACGTTGTCGGCGGCAAGCTCGATTTGCCCGTATATTCCGAAAAAGGCGTGACGGATGCGGTCGGTATAGCAAAGCGCGGCTTGGCACACGCTCTGGCGCATTCTAACGATGTGCTTATAATCGATACGGCAGGACGTTTGCATATAGACGAAAAGCTTATGAACGAGCTTAAAGAGATAAGTGCTGAGGTCAATCCGACCGAGATTTTGCTCGTTATTGACGCAATGACAGGTCAAGACGCGGTGAATGTTGCCGAAACATTTAACAGAGAGCTTGAAATAAGCGGCGTAATCCTTACAAAGCTTGACGGTGATACAAGAGGCGGTGCGGCTCTGTCTGTCCGTGCGGTTACTCAAAAACCGATTAAATTCTGCGGTATGGGCGAAAAACTCACCGATTTAGAGGTGTTTCACCCCGACAGGATGGCATCGCGTATCCTTGGAATGGGCGATATGATTACTCTTATCGAAAAAGCCGAACAGGCTCTTGACCTGAAAAAAGCAGAAGAGCTTGAACGCAAAATGCGTTCTCAGAGGTTCACGTTCACCGATTTTCTCGACCAGATGGCTCAGATGAAAAATATGGGGTCGATGCAGGATATAATTAAGATGCTGCCGGGCGGCAACAAGATTAAGGATATTGATATTGATGAAAAGCGCCTTGCGCATATCGAGGCGATAATAACATCGATGACCCCGAGAGAGCGCGAGCTTACGGATAAGCTTACGCCGTCGAGAAAAGAGAGAATCGCAAAGGGCAGCGGTACATCAATGACAGAGGTCAACGCCCTTTTAAAACAGTTTGAACAGATGCAAAAGATGATGAAACAGCTCACCGGCGGTCTCGGCGGAAAGCAGGGCAAACGTCGCGGAAAGCTTTTCAGAGGCTTTGGCTCGTTTATGAAATAACATAACTTTACTTTAGAAAAATAATTAAAACATATATATTTGGAGGTAACAAAAAATGGCAGTTAAAATTCGTTTAAAGAGAATGGGCGCAAAGCGCGCACCTTTTTATCGCGTGGTTGTTGCGGATTCAAGATTTCCGCGTGACGGAAGGTTCATCGAACAGGTGGGAACATACAATCCTATGACAGACCCCGCAACCTGTGAATTTGACGCGGAAAAGATTCAAAAATGGATTGGCAACGGCGCACAGCCGACCGATACCGTTAAGCGCCTTTTAAAAGAAAAAGACATAATCAAATAAAATCCGCGGCATTTTCCGCTTGGATTTTCAGGATTAAATCGTACAGGCCGATTCGGAGTATCCCGAATTGCGCGGAAAGGAATTCCGGTTATGAAAGATTTATTGGAATTTATTGCAAAATCTATGGTAAGCAATCCCGACGCCGTTGAGGTTACGGTTACCGAAAAAGAAACGGCAACCGTGCTTACTCTGCACGTTGCGGAGGAAGATATGGGAAAGGTTATCGGCAAGCAGGGACGTATAGCGAAAGCTATTCGTACCGTTGTTAAGGCTGCCGCAAGCAACGAAAGCAAAAAAATAATTGTTGATATTGTTTGACGGTTCACACAAGAGGGAGGCGCCGCAAGTCGTCTCCCTCTGTCTTTAAAATTCGATTTGGAAAACGATTGTGTCAAAGGCACAATTCTTGAAAATACGGAGATTTTTATGAAAAACGAGATACTTGAAATAGGTAAGGTTGTAAACACCCACGGAATAAGAGGAGAGCTTAAAATCCAACCGTGGTGCGATGACCCTATGATTTTTGATGAGCTTGAATATATATACATCGGCGGCAAAAAATACAATATTACAAAAAGCAGGTTTCACAAAACCTGTGAGATTGTTGCGGTCGAGGGTATTGATAATATAAACGATGCCGAAATGCTTAAAAACAAGCTTGTGACGGTCGAGAGAGAAATGCTCGGCGAGCTGCCCGAGGGAACATATTACATTGCGGATATTATCGGCCTTGAGGTCAGGACGGATGACGGCGAAGTGTTGGGTCGGGTTTCACAGGTTATAAGCACAGGCAGCAATGACGTGTATGAGGTCGAAAGAGAGGGCAAAAAACCTCTGCTTTTGCCCGTTATTGACGATGTTGTCAAAGAGGTTGATACGGACGGCGGCGTTATAACCGTGACTCTGATACCGGGACTTGACAACGATTAGGGTTAAAGACAGAGAGGTTCAGCGAATGAGAATAGATATATTGACGCTTTTTCCCGAAATGATTGAGGCGATTCTCGGCGAGAGCATAATCGGCAGAGCGAGAAAAAAAGGTCTGATTGAGATAAACTGTATTCAGATACGGGATTTTGCCAATAATCGTCACCGACAGGTCGATGATTATCCCTACGGAGGCGGAACGGGAATGGTGATGCAGCCCGAGCCGATTTATCTTGCGTATATGAGCGTATGCGGCGATAAAAAGCCGTATACGATTTATATGTCGCCGCAGGGCAAAACCTTTCGCCAGAGTACGGCAAAGCGGCTTAAAAAACACGAACATATCGTGATTTTGTGCGGACATTATGAGGGCGTTGACCAGCGTATACTCGATGAGATATGTGATGAAGAAATTTCAATCGGCGACTTTGTTTTGACCGGCGGCGAAATAGCCGCGGCGGCGGTCGTCGATGCAACGGCAAGGCTTCTTCCGGGGGTGCTCAAAAGCGAGGAATCATTCTCAGAGGAGTCGCACTATAACGGTCTTTTGGAATACCCTCAGTATACGCGCCCCGAGGTATGGCACGACAGGCGCGTCCCTGAGGTATTGCTCAGCGGTCATCACAAAAATATTTGTGAGTGGAAGAGAAAAATGTCAATCGAGAACACTTTTTTTAAGCGCCGCGGTATGCTGACAAAGGCAAAATTGACCGAAAAAGAGCGGAATTTTGTAGAAGAACTCAAGAAAAAATAAGTGATCCGGATAAAAATTCAATACAAATAATTACATAACGAAACAGTTATTTGTAACAAAATACAAATAACTACAAATTTGCCTGTAAAATAAAAAAACTTTTTGAAATATAGTTGTAATTAATAAGGTATTATGATAAAATAAATAATAATAATTTAAAAATCTATAAAAAGCGGATAAATTTTAACGAAAGGTCTTGTCGGACAAAAGTCAAAATGCGACAGACGACCTTGGATAAAGAAAGGCAGTGAAAGTGATGAAATGTCCGAAATGCGGTATAAACTTGCTTGAACATATTGATGTATGCCCGTTTTGCAAAACGCCGATTCCGAAGGATGAACCCGCGGAACAAAACAGCGCAGAGGAAACAGCGGCAAAAGCGGAAAAAGTATCAAAAAATGTTTCGGCACAAAATACGGGAAGGTATTCGTCGATTGACCCGACAAAAGACAGCTATGACTTTGACTTACAATACACCTTGACGTTCAGGGATTCGGGTGAAATAAAACAGGCGATTGCCGATATGGACGCGGAAATAAGCCGCGATTCATCCAAAAAGAAAATAAGCACTCCGCACAAAACCACCGAAGAACCGAGGTTTTCGCGCGAAGAAATGCAAGAGGCGGCTCTGAGAGCGCAGCAGCGCAGAGAACAGCGCAAAAACGGCGGCAAGAAAAAGGTTTCGCGCGTTGAAAAGAGAAAACACGACGCTTTGCGTGCCGCTAAAGCGCCGCGCAAAAAGGACGACGGTTCGGTTCGTTCGCACAAGTATGACTCAAAACAGAAAAAAGGTATATTAATCGGTGCGGCCGTTTTGGCGGCTGTGATTGCGGTCGTTGTTTGCGTGGTCAACGTGGCATCGTATTTTGCGCATAAAACGCCAGAATATCCGACTCTTTATACAAAGGGCAACGAGCTTTATTCCTTCTTTGACGGAAGCGAAATTCAGCTTAGCTCAAACTTTGTCACGACCCAGCTCGAAACAAAGACCGAAACAACGTCAAAATCGAGCGGTTCATCGTCATCGTCAAAATCGAGTGCCGGCAAGAATAAGCTTGACGACCCCAAGATTGAAAAATCCGCCAAGCTGACCGAAAAGGATTTGATTAAAATTTCCGATGACGGAAGCGTTGTGTACTTCATCGAAAACGTGAATATGAATAACGGCAGCGGTGACCTTGTTTATTATGTAAACGGCAAGAAAAAGAGCAGAACTGCCGTTGCTCAAAACGTGTACTATGATTTCAGTATAAGCGGAGACGGAAATGCCGTTTTGTATCTTAAAAACACGGGCGATGATAACGCAAAAGGTGAACTTTGCCGCTGGGATACGGCGACAAAGACCGAAACGAGCGTTGATACAGAAATCGTTGCCGATAACTTTAAGCTTGCGAATGACGGCAAGAGCGTAACGTATATAAAGAACTTTAATCCTATCGTTCATACAGGCGACTTGCTCTACAGCAGCTTTGCCGAGGGCGGCGAAAGCCAAAGACGCATTGATGAAAAAGTTGCGTTTGTTTTCGGCACGTCCGCAAAGAGCAGCGTATATTTTTACGCAAAGAATTATGACACAAAGACGGGAACATATGACCTTTATATTCAAAGCAACACAGAGGGACCCAAATCCGTTGCCGAAAAGGCGTTTTTGGCTCCGGTAATATCCAAAAAACTTGAATCGGCATATGTATACAGTAACTTTAACAACAACTTTCAGACTTTGAGCTATCTCGATTTGTCGAACGGTTCGAACAATAAACTCGCCGATGAGGTATCAGAGATAATAAAAGTCAGAAATGACGAGGGTGCGGTTGTCTATTCCAAGGCGTATGAGTCAGAAAAAGCGGATTATTATTTCGTAAGCGCAAAATCGCCCAATTCACAAAAGGTTGCAACGGCGATTAACTTGGCGGCACTCAAGGACGACCCGAGAATGGTTGCGTTTGACGCAAGTTCGGACTTTTCAACAGTGGCGTATATCGGCGGTTATGACTCGAATACAAGGCGCGGCGCGCTCTATACTCTGTCGGTTGTGAATGATTACGCCGGTTCGGAAAAGCGCGTATCCGATGATGCGTATACCTGTAACGTTTCGGCGGACGGTGCGATTGTAAGATTCGCATCGGGATATAACGCCGAACAGAACACGATAAATCTTGTATCGTATTCAAATTCGAACACGCTTGCACTTGCCGACCAGGCGGGTATGGGAGCGTTCACGTTTGACAAAACGGGTGAGTTTACCGTTTTTGCAAAGGATTTTGTTGCAAAAGAAAATTCCGACAGCAAGACGGCAAGCATAAAATCCGTTACCAAAAAGGCGAAGATAAGAGATATAGACTCTGGTGTGTCTGCTTACGGACTTAAAACCGACGGAACGATTCTGTTAAAGAAAGACAGCGATGACGGCACGGGAACGAGCCTTTATACCTCAACGGTCAAAGCGGCAAAATGCAAAAAGATTACTGACGGAGTAACAAACGTACTCTATTATTAATCCGAATTTGTGACAGTGATTTAATAAATGAAGAATTATAAAAAAATCGGGATAATGGGCGGAACATTCGATCCGCCCCATCTCGGTCATTTAATTTCAGCGGAATATGTCGCTGAGGCTCTCGGTCTCGACAGTGTTGTCTTTATTCCCACGGGAAAAAAGGTCTATAAAGAAAGCTCGGCGGCGGACGCGGCGGACAGAATGAATATGACGATTGCGGCGGTCGGGGATAATCCGAAATTTTCGGTATCCGACACAGAGGTTTTGAACGAAGGTGTGAATTATACATCTGAGACCCTCGAAAGATTGCACAACGCAAATCCGAATGCTCATTTTTATTTTATTGTCGGGGCGGATTCGCTGGATTATATGGAGGATTGGCACAATCCGAAAAAGATATTTGAGCTTTGCACCGTTGCGGCGGTTCAAAGAAAAGGCTTTGACAACGCGGCGGTACAGGCGAAAGCGGATTTTTTAAAAGAGAGATACGGCGCGGATATAGAATGTGTACAAGCACCCGTTATCGAGGTGTCATCATCACGGATTCGCGAACGTATAAAAAACGGTCTTTCAATAAAATACTTGGTTTGTGACGCGGTAAAAGAATATATAGAAAATAACGGTTTATACAGATAGATAATTTAAATCGGAGCAATGCTTCTGCTTTGCTTGCAAAGAGCAGAGCTTGCGACAGATTGCAATAGCCGCAGGGAGCATTGGCTCCTCAGGGGTTCAGTGGGAGATTATGACTCCCACTGAAATTCCGGAATGTCCCCCGCCTCATAGGCGGCGGGGGACATCTGCGGCAACGTTATAATATTTAAGGAGAACGGCGGAATGATTGACAAAGAGAAAATTTCAAAATACTTAAAAGAGAATTTAAGCGAAAAGAGATACCGTCATTCGCTCGGCGTTGCCGATGAGGCGGTTAAACTCGCGGAACGTTATCATTCCGACAAAGAAAAGGCGTATATATCAGGATTGGTTCACGATTGTGCAAAAGAGATTCCCGCCGATGAGGCGAGAGAGCTTTTGACTGAGAAATACGGGATAATGCTCGATTCGGTTACAAAAAATACACCAAAGCTTTTGCACGGACCGCTCGGTGCGTGTATGGCGCAAAACGATTTCGGAATATGTGACGCCGAAATTCTCGATGCGATAAAGTTCCACACGACCGCAAAAGCGGATATGAGCATCCTGACAAAGATTTTGTATATAGCCGATTATATCGAGCCGAATCGTGATTTTAAAGGCGTTGACGAGCTTAGAGAGCTTGCGTATAAGAACATAGACGAGGCAATAGTAACAGGTCTCGATTATACGGTTCAAGAGCTTGTCACCGATGGGTTTATGCTGCATCCCGACACGGTTCACGCAAGGAATTTCTTGATTTTGCAAAAGAGAAAAATTGACGGTACGGTTGTATAATCGAATTTGTTATACATTCATAAGAAACCCCCGGGAGGTGCTTTCGGTTGAGAAGAATAGGCGAAGAGAGGGATTATAATAACAGAGGTTATAACGGAAATTATAACGATAATTATTATAATGATGAATACGCTTATGATGATTACGGATATGACGGATATAATTATTCGCCGAACGGTTCAAAAAAACATAAAAAGCGTTCCAAAAAGATATTCAAGAGGATATTTACGGTCCTTTTTATTGCTGTCTGTGCATGGCTTTTGTACAGCGTAATAGGATCTTTTGCGACAGGACAAAAGTACAGTGTTTTGGGTCCCGGCTCAAAAGATGTCAGAAATATTGTTGTTGCCGGTGTTGACGAGGGCGGTTATCGTACCGACTTGATTCTTTTGTGTCACATTGACCGAACAAAGAACGAGCTTAATATTCTTCAGATTCCGCGCGATACCAAGATTGACAATAAGCGAAACGATAAAAAGATTAATTCCGCTTTTTTTTCGGGATTTGAGTGTATGAGTAAAGAGATAAGCAAGGTTACGGGGATTTTGCCCGAGGGTTATATAATGGTCAGCTTTGATGGATTCAATGAGATTATAGACGCGCTCGGCGGCGTTACCGTTGATGTCCCCGTAAGAATGAACTACAGCGACCCGGTACAAAATCTGACAATCGACTTACAGCCTGGAAAACAGCATCTTGACGGCGAACACGCCCAGATGTTTATGAGATTCAGAAAGAACAATGACGGAAGCGGTTATACCAACGGCGACATTGACCGAATCAATACGCAAAAGCTTTTGTATTCGGCGGTGATAAATAAGGTTAAAAGTCCGCTCGTGATAATCAGAGCGCCGTTTTTGCTCGGGGCGCTAAAGCGGCATACGACAACGAATCTCGAAGGTGAATTTACCGGGGTTTTGAGGGATATGGCGGCGTGCGCCGGAAATGTGAATTTTTATTCCCTTCCGGGCGGCGGCAAGTATATCGGCGGCGCATCATATTTTGTACATGATAAAAACGAAACAAAAAAGATTATAAACGAACATTTTCAGTAAAACAGAGGAGAGTAACATATGGCGTGTGAAAATAAAACAGTAAACAAAATAGTAGAGGTTTTGAACAGCAAGTCGGCAGAGGATATAACGGTTTTGAATGTTGAGGGCTTGACAACCCTTACCGACTATTTTGTTTTAGCAACGGGAAAGAACGAGCGTCAGACACAGGCGCTTTGTGACCATGTTGAACAGGAGCTCGGCAAAGACGGAATCTTTCATATAAACAAAGAAGGATACCGCACGGGCGACTGGATTTTAATAGGCTTTAACGACGCAATTGTTCACATATTCAAACCTGACACAAGAGATTTTTATAATCTCGAACGTGTCTGGAGCGATGCGGTTGAAGTGGATATATCCGATTTGGTTGATTAATAAGTTCAATCGGACATTTAAATAGGTGCATTATAAAAAGCGGAGGAATACAGATGAAGTACGATTTTGATTTAATTGAAAAGAAATGGCAAAAAAAGTGGGCTGATGACGGCGAATTTAAAATTGACGAGGATACGTCAAAACCAAAATATTATGCGCTTGAAATGTTCCCGTATCCGTCGGGAAACTTGCATATGGGTCATGTGCGTAACTATTCAATCGGCGATGTTGTGGCGCGGTATAAAAAGATGCGCGGATATAACGTTTTGCATCCGATGGGCTGGGACTCGTTCGGGTTGCCTGCCGAGAACGCGGCGATAAAGCACGGAACCCCTCCGGCTGATTGGACATGGTCGAACATAGACAATATGAGGGAACAGCTAAAGCGTCTCGGATTCAGCTATGACTGGGACAGAGAGGTCGCAACGGCAAAACCCGAATACTATAAATTTACTCAATGGATGTTCCTTCAGCTGTACAAGCACGGCCTTGCATATAAAAAGAAGTCATATGTGAACTGGTGTCCGTCCTGTAAGACGGTGCTTGCGAACGAACAGGTCGTAAACGGAAAGTGCGAACGCTGTAAGAGTGAGGTCGGCAAGAAAGACCTTGAACAGTGGTTCTTTAAGATTACCGATTATGCGCAAAGACTTTTGGATGATATAGATAAGCTCGGCGGCTGGCCCGACAAGGTTAAGTCGATGCAAACGAACTGGATAGGCAGAAGCGAAGGCGCAGAGCTTGAATTTAAGATAGACGGGTCGGATAAAACCCTCACCGTCTATACAACCCGTCCCGACACAATCTATGGCGTTTCATATATGGTTATCGCACCCGAACACCCGATTGTTGACGAGCTTATAACGGGAACGGAATATGAGACGGATTGCCGCGAATTTATAAAGAGGGTTCAGACACAGAGTGAAATTGTACGTTCGGCAACCGATACCGAAAAAGAGGGTATCTTTACCGGAACATATATGATAAATCCGTTCAGTGGTGAGAAAATTCCGCTGTACCTTGCAAATTACGTATTCTTGGATTACGGTACAGGCGTGGTTATGGGCGTGCCGGCACATGATAAGCGTGACTTTGAGTTTGCAAAGAAATATAACCTGCCAATCAGAATCGTTGTACAGCCCGAGGGTCAGGAGCTCAAATCCGAGGACTTGACCGAGGCGTTCGCGGCAGAGGGAATCCTCGAAAACTCGGGAGAATTCAACGGTATGCCGAACGATAAGGCATTGTCGGCAATGATAGATTATGCCGAAAAACAGGGATTCGGAAAGAGAAAGGTGAACTTCCGTCTGCGCGACTGGCTCATTTCACGCCAGCGTTATTGGGGTGCGCCGATTCCGGTTGTATATTGTGATAAGTGCGGAACGGTTGAGGTTCCCGAAAGTGAGCTGCCGGTGCGCCTGCCCGAAAATGTTAAATTTACGGGTCAGGGCAAGTCGCCGCTCAGCGAATGCCCCGAATTTGTCAATACAACTTGTCCGAAATGCGGCGGTGCGGCAAGACGCGAAACCGATACAATGGATACGTTTGTATGCTCATCGTGGTACTATCTGAGATATTGTGACCCTCACAATACCGAAATGCCGTTTGATAAAGAAAAGGCGGATTATTGGATGAACGTTGACCAGTATATCGGCGGCGTTGAACACGCAATTTTGCACTTGCTTTATGCAAGATTTTTCACCAAGGCTCTGCACGATTTCGGTTATCTCGGCTGTGACGAGCCGTTCGAAAATCTGCTTACTCAGGGTATGGTTTTAAAAGACGGAACAAAGATGTCAAAATCAATCGGAAACGTTGTAAGTCCCGAGGAGATAATCCAAAAATACGGCGCGGACACGGCGAGATTGTTTATACTCTTTGCCGCACCGCCCGAACGCGACCTTGATTGGAACGATACGGCGGTTGAGGGCGCATACAGATTCTTAAACAGAGTTTGGCGTGCGGTTGAGGACTTAAAAGATTATGTAAGCGCAGAAAAATCCGATTTCGGCGAACTGACATCGGACGATAAGAAACTGCGTTTTGCCGTAAATTCAAGTATAAAGAAAGTAACCGAGGATTGTAACAGATTTAGCTTTAACACGGCGATAAGCTCTGTTATGGAAATGGTAAACGCTCTTTATAACTATAAGGAAAAACAAAAAGAATACAACGGCGCGGTAATAAAAGAGGCAATAGAGAATCTCATACTCTTGCTTTATCCGTTCGTGCCGCATATTACGTCCGAATTATGGGAAGTAAGCGGACACAGCGACCCCATTTCAACGCATTCGTGGCCCGAATATGACGAAAATGCGCTTGTTGTGAATGAAGTTGAAATTGTTGTTCAGATTAACGGAAAAATCCGTGATAAAATAGTTGTTTCGCCCGACCTCTCTAAAGATGAAATGTGCGAACTTGCGCTGAATAACGAAAAGATTCAACAGTTTATAGACGGAAAACAGGTCGTAAAGACCATTGCTATCCCCAAAAAGCTGATAAATATTGTTGTTAAATAAAAATTAATAAGGCGTTAGCAAACAAATTCAATGGCGACCCCGCAACCGGGGTCGCCATTTTGTATGTGTGCCGAGTATGGCACTTAACTTGGCGGTGAAAGTCCGCTATGGGGGTAC
>URAN01000045.1 GCA_900545865.1 uncultured Eubacteriales bacterium | reverse complement strand
GCTGTTGCTGACATATGACCTAATCGGGGTATACATCGGGTGCTGAATTTCAAAACGCCCAAACGCCCCCAAACGCAAAAAACAGCCGAAACGACAAAAACGTTTCGGCTGTAAGCTTTTTAAATTAAATGTTAATACATAATTCTTCTTCCGCCGGCAAAGCGTGATGAATAATAGCTGCCGTCGATGCTTGTGTACTTAACAACATCACCCGTGTGCGGTGCGTGTATCATCATTCCGTCGCCGACATACATACCGATGTGGCTGACATAGCCGCTTCCGGGGCTGCTGTAGAATCCTACAAGGTCACCCGGCATAAGATTTTCTCTCGATACGGCTATACCGTTTTTCATCTGGTCTGCCGCAACGCGGTTAATTTTGTAACCGAGCTGGTTATAAACATATTGCATAAGACCGCTGCAGTCAAATCCGGCAGGGCTTGTACCGCCCCAAACATAAGGAACACCGAGGAAAGTAGCCGCGAGGTCAACCGCCGCCTGTCCGGGCGCGGATGTAAAGTCGGGGATTTCACCCTCGAACACATTTATGTATTCGGACGAAACATATCCCATAAGACCATCGTTGTTATAAGCCACACATACCCAATCGGGTTCTATCCAATTTACTCTGACATATGTATTTTTCTTCAGTTCAGCAATTACCGGAGAATCTATATCAGAGTATTCTCTTACATTGAGCGAATCAATGTTTACAACACCGTATAACTGTCCGTAATCGATAGGCTCTTCCGTTGCCGAAACAGATGCGGCAAAAGAGAGAGTCAACACCATTGCACTGATAAAACTAAATATCCTTTTCAAATTTCTTGAAAAATTCAAATTTAAAACCTCCAAAATTTTAAGATACAGTATTTCCCAAAACCCCTTCTTTCTCTAACGTATTTATGCGGAAACAAACTCTTTCCCGTATCGTTAAATTGAGTAAAATTCCAAATTCAAAAGCGAAATTTTCAATCAGGTTATAATTCGCTTTCAAAATGAAATTGTTAATATTATACACCCGTTTCGCCGAAAAGTCAATACAAAATTGTCAAATCGATTCTCAAACCGCCGTTTGTTACAGAATTTTATCAGCGACAAACAGCGTGGTTTAAGCGTTTACGGGGATTGTAAACAAATTGTAAACTTCTCAAAATTTTTATAAATTTATGCCCCGAATCGGGTCGTTTCGGACGTATTTCCGCATAATTTTTGCTCTCAAAAAACGCCTGTTTCATTATAAAAATTCGAAAAAATAAGCTCGGTTATTCAGCTGCCGAGCTTATTTTTAACATCATTGAATATTAAATTAAATATGACCTATATCGACCTTTTCGCCGACACCCTCTTTCGAGGTATCGGGAATGAGCGAATCGCCAAAATGAATCATAACGTTCTCGCTCTCTAAAGTATTCTGCAAGGTCTTTATGTCTATGCCGTATATCGGTTTATCCGTATCGATTGCCTGTGCGCAGGCATCGCCCGCAGCCTGACCCGTGATGATTGCCGGAGGAATAACACGCAAGACATCCCAGCCGTATCCGTCCGCAGACGCGCATCTGCCGGCTGTTATAATATTGTCAAAGCCCGTCTTGACCAAAACGCCGTACCGCACCTCATAGAGGTAATCACGGCGGTCAAAATCGCATATAGCGGCGATTGAATCGTCAAAGTGCTTGTATGCGTCACCCTCAACAAATGTCGCGTCACCGTCCAAATGACAGGTCGTTCGAAGCTGTGGCATGGTCGGAAGGCAGAATATGTCGCGCTCACATCTGTTGCTTTCTTTAATTTTGCTCAGCATTTCAATATGATTTTCCGTAACATAATCGGTCAAATCCTGCGCGTCCGCGCCTTTCCAAAGCGGCTTGCCCTCGGGGTGACCCTTGCCGTACAAATCCGCAACGCCGCCGTTGAAGAATTTATACATCTTTCCGATGTCATTCTTATCAACCGCGTATTGACAACTTTCCAAATCCGCACCGAATGCGTACATTGTATGATAATTTCCGCCTTGAACGGTCGGCATTTTTGCAAAACGCATCAAATCGGCGTCACCTGTTGTATCAACGAACATTTTGGCTGTATAATAGCCGCTTCCGCTCTTGTTTTCAACAACAACACCGTCACAGTGTCCGTCGTTCATAACCGCGTGCGACACAATTGTATCATATAATACGGTTACCCCTTCGTTCTTCATATATTCGCTCAAAGTAATAGTGAATATCGGTGCTGAGAATCTAGTCAGATACCGCGGACCGTTCTCGCTTTGAGTTCCGTCCTGCCAGCATTTTGGAAAGCTGTCAAAACCGTATTTAATCGAAAGATGAAACAGTTCGTCCGCCATACCCTTAATTATCTGAGTTCCTCTGCCGTTGCACATCGGAACAAAGAGATTAACCAGTCCGATTGTCGCAAGTCCGCCGAGACAAATAGTCTTTTCGATAAGCAGGACGCTCTTCCCTTTTCTCGCCGCCGAAACAGCCGCCGCAACGCCCGCAAGTCCACCGCCGGCAACTATTACGTCAAAATCGCCTTTATGTTCTATTTCCGTTGTCAATTTTATCTTATCCATAACGCTGTCCTCTCCATATTATTATATTTTGATTAAAGCGTACCGAATAATCTGTCGCCCGCATCGCCGAGACCCGGAACAATATAGCAGTTTTCATTGAGCTTTTCATCGATAACTCCGCAGAACACCTCTACATCGGGGTGAGCCTTTGTAACAGCCTCAACGCCCTCGGGTGCGGCAATGATACACATAAGCTTTATTCTCTTTGCGCCGTGTTCTTTGAGGAAGTCGATTGCCGCCGCCGCGCTGCCGCCCGTTGCAAGCATCGGGTCGAGAACGATAGCCTGACGCTCGGAAATATCATTCGGAAGCTTACAGTAATACTCAACGGGAACGTGCGTTTCGGGGTCGCGGTAAAGACCGATGTGACCGACCTTTGCGGCAGGGATAAGACTCATAAGTGCGTCAACCATGCCGAGACCTGCACGGAGAACGGGAACGAGAGCCACCTGTTTTGAAATAAACTTTCCGTTTGTTTCACAAATCGGGGTCTTAACCGGGCGCTCAACCATATCCAAATCTCTTGTCGCCTCATATCCCATTAAAAGGGCAATCTCGTTTACCAATTCACGAAACTCCTTAACGGGGGTCGCTTCATTTCTCAAAATAGAAATTTTGTGCATTATCAAAGGATGATTCATCTCATGTACTTGTTTGTTCATATAATTATACCTTAAACCTTTCTGTCCGTGCTGTTTTACTCTGCCGCGGACAAGCAGAATTTTTTAAATTCTTAAATTTACGGCGCTGCAAAAGCAACGCCGTAAAAATCAGCCGTTTTCGAGAGCCTGTTCAAGCCAATACATACCAACGTCAAGAGCCTTATAAAGACCCTCGCGCTCTGCTTGGCGAATGAGTGCGGAACTCTTTCCTTCATTTGTTTTAAGCTCAACAATAACCTTTTGGGCAACCTGAATATCGCCGAGAGGCTTGTTATCCTCAAGGCGGAATACCGCAACGTATTTATCTTCGGGTTTGCCGTAATAGATGACGTTTCCGCAGCGAACAAGCGGCTTGCCCTTATAGGTAAGAATGCCGTTTGCCGAATCGTCGGATTTTGCACTTTTTTTAGTCGTCTTTTTAGCAACAGGCTTATCCTGCACCGCCTTTGTCTTATCCTTTTTTTCAGCCTTTTCGGCCTTTTCGGCGGACGACACCTTTTTCTTTTTGGAATCTTCCGACATACCATCATCGCTCCTTTCAAATTTAATCTGTAACAATCCGTTTTAAAAAAAATTATACCTCTATATTCTGGTCTCTACCCGGGCCGACGCCGATTGAAGAAACCTTACACTCGCAAAGCTCTTCTATACGATGAACATATTTTTGCACAGCGGGCGGCAACATACGAAAGTCTTTAATATCACTTATATCCTCGTTCCAGCCGTCGAGTTCTTCATACACGGGCTTGCACCTTGCAAGCTCTTCGAGAGTCGGCGGAAAATCGTTAATAAGAACGCCATCTTTTTCATAAGCCACACATATTTTGATTTTTCCGATACCGCCGAGAGGGTCGATTTTATTCAAAACAATTGAGGTAAGAGAGTTTGTGCGAACCGCGTATTTTGCAATAACCGCGTCAAACCAGCCCGTTCTGCGCGGACGGCCGGTGGTCGTACCGAATTCGTGACCGTTTTGGCGGATGCTCTCGCCGATTTCGTCATTTAACTCTGTCGGGAAAGGCCCGTTGCCGACTCTTGTGACATAGCCTTTCATTATACCGATACATTCGTCAATCATCATAGGTCCGATACCGCTTCCTACGCACACGCCGCCCGAAATCGGGTGCGATGACGTAACATAAGGGTATGTTCCCAAATCTATATCGAGCAAGATACCCTGTGCGCCCTCAAACAACACATCTTTACCCGATTTTATACTTTCATATAAAACAGGCGTGGTGTCGGTGACATAAGGCGCAAGCCTTTTTGCGTACTCGCTGTATTCCTCAACGATTTTATCGGCGTCAAACGGTTCGCCGCCATAGACAAACTCGATTATCTTATTCTTTATTTTGAGGTTTTCGGCAACCATAGCCTTGAATTTTTCGGGGTTTATCAAATCGCACATACGAATACCCGAACGCTCGGTCTTATCCATATAACACGGGCCGATTCCCTTTTTGGTTGTGCCGATGTCGCCCTTGCCGCGCGCTTTTTCCGAAAGCCCGTCAAGTGCGATGTGGTACGGCATAATAACGTGCGCTCTCGCGTCGATTTTAAGATTTTTTGTACTGATACCCTGGCATTGCATACCGTCTATTTCGTCCAAAAGAACCTTGGGGTCAATAACAACGCCCATACCGATAATATTCAGAGTTCTCGGATTCAATATTCCCGACGGCATAAGATGGAGTTTATAAGTAACCCCGTCAGCCTCTATTGTGTGTCCGGCATTGTTTCCGCCGGAGGTTCTGACAACAACGTCTGACTCCGCTGCAAGAATATCGATTGCTTTTCCTTTGCCTTCATCGCCCCACTGGGCGCCGATAACAACCTTTGTTGACATTACATTACCTCATTTCACTATTTCGCTTCAATATTTATCTGCGCCGAAACCTCGTTAAAAATCCGCATAAAACGTGCCGCTTTAACGGACTTATCGCGGCGGAATCGAGCCGCAAATGAAACATACATAAATATAATACCAAAAAACGCCGCAAAATGCAAGTGCTTTTTGAAATTTATACCTTAACTTTTTATAAACATTTTATGACAACAGTTTTGAAATAAGAGTATAACCTCTCTCGCTGTACCTGTTTGTCGCTGCCGCGGTCTTTTCGTTATATGTCTCAACGCCCGAATCGGATTCCGCTTCGCTCTTATAGAGGATATACGGAACGGGGTCGGATGTGTGCGTCATAATATTGAGCGGTGTCGGGTGGTCGGGCATCAAAAGAATGTGATAATCCTCACCGCTTTCTTTGAGCATATCAACAATCGGTTTTACTATCTTTTCGTCAATAAGCTCAACCGACTTGACCTTGTTATCAATCTCGTGTCTGTGCCCTGCTTCGTCCGCCGCCTCGAGATGAACATATACAAAGTCCGCTCCGTTCTTCAATGCGTCCGTTGCCGCCTTTGCTTTTCCGTCAAAATTGGTGTGAACCGTTCCCGTTGCGCCCTCAACCTCAACAACGTCAAGACCTGCGCAATGACCTATTCCCTTTATCAAATCAACCGCCGATATTACCGCACCTTTAAGATTGAATTTTTCGGCGTAGGTATCGAGATTCGGCTTTGTGCCGTTGCCCCAAATCCAAACCGAGTTTGCCGGATGCAGGCCGCGCTCGATACGCTTTTTGTTTATCGGGTGGTCTTTTAATATCTCATAGCTCTTTTTCATAAGATTTAAAAGCGTTTCGTCTTTCGGCAGGTATTCACCGACAACACGCCCCGAGATGTCATGCGGAGGTGTGAGCGAAAAATCGTTTTCCTTATTGTGCCATACCAAAAGATGCCGATAGCTCGTTCCGCCGAAAAATTCGTAATCGTCACACGCCAGCTCGGCATTCAGCGCATCTATGAGAGCGTGAGCTTCTTCGGTCGAAATTTCGTCCGAGCTGTAATCGACCATTGTTTTATCCTCGTACTTTTCGTCATCCGACAGAGTGACAACGTTCGCGCGAAAAGTCGTATCGGTAAGTTCAAGCGGAACACCGATTGAAACCGCCTCGAGCGGAGACCGTCCCGTATAGTATTTTTGGGGGTCATAGCCAAACACGGCGAGGTTTGCAACATCGCTGCCGGGGGGATAGCCCTCGGGGACGGTCGTAACCATTCCCACCTCACCGCGGCGCGCAAGCGCATCAATATTCGGTTTTTTCGCCGTTTCGAGAGGTGTCTTTCCGCCCAGTTCTTTGACCGGGGTATCCGCCGCTCCGTCCGTAAGTATAACAACATATTTCATAAATACAACTCCAATCCGCCGCATTCGCGGCATTGATTTTCGAATAAAGATTAATTTTGGGGCAATTTTTTATATTAAATCACCAAATAAATATTATACCCTAAGTGCCCGATACTGTCAAGATATATAATTTATTACTTTTCTATAAAATTTAAACAAAAAATTCTTGATTTTTTTAAAGATTAGAGTTATAATATAATGGATTGAAAATTGCTTTATTTTTTAAGAGTGTTTTCTATAATTATCGGAGGTGGTATAAATGCAGAACAGACTGTTTCAAAATACTCTTACCCAATTAAAAAAAGACATAAAAAGGGTTATGGGTGTAATCGATGATACCGAAACGGTTATAGCTTGCAGTGATGAGATGCGTATAGGAAATACGGTGGATAATATCTTTACCGTATTCGATACGTCCGGAGAGGTTAGATGTATTGGCGGATTTACTTATAAGAAAATCGAAACTTTTAACAAGATGGAATATCTTGTTTTCTGTGAGGGTGATAACGAGATTGCGTCAAGCACCTGTTCGCTTATGGGCGTACATTTTCTTACATTAAAACAGTATTATGACGAAAAGTATGACAAGAACAGCTTTGTCAAGAACATAATACTCGACAACATTATGCCCGGTGACGTTATATTCAGAACGAGAGAGCTTCATCTCACAACCGAGGCAAAGCGCGTTGTTTATCTTGTTCGTATAAAGGACAACGCCGCCGAAAATTCGGTTGTTGATATTCTTCAGAATCTCTTCCCCGACAAAAAGAGAGATTTTGTTATCAGAATCGATGACAATGACCTTGTTGTAATCAAAGAGTTTGAGGACGAAATTTCAAAGGAAAAGACGATTCAGCTCGGACAAGTTATCTATGATACTCTCGCAGGTGAGGGAATGATAAGCACTTCGGTCGGTATTTCGACAATCGTTGACACGATTCAAGAGCTTGCACAGGCTTACCGCGAGGCGAGAATTGCGCTCGAGGTCGGAAAGGTATTCGACACCGAAAAGAATGTTATAAGCTATGACAATCTGGGAATAGGCAGACTTATTTACCAGCTGCCTACCACTCTGTGCGAATTGTTCCTTAACGAGGTATTCAAGAAAGAATCTATCAACGTTCTTGACAGCGAAACGATTTATACGATACAAAAGTTCTTTGAGAACAACCTTAACGTATCGGAAACATCGAGAAAGTTATTCGTTCACAGAAACACTCTTGTTTATCGTCTGGATAAGATTAAAAAGCTTACCGGTCTTGACTTGCGCGAATTTGATGACGCTATTATATTCAAGGTTGCGATGATGGTAAACAAGTACCTGACATCCGAACCGACACGAATCTAACGTTGTCGCTTTGGAACACAAAAGGGTAAAATCGGATTTAAAATTTAATAAGCAAACTTAAAAAAGGGGAGCCTGAGAGATTCCGCTGCCGTGCGGATTATCAAGGCTCCTTTGCGGTTCGGACAAAGAACGTTTTATGACACGGGACGGTGATTTGATGATTGAGTTTAAAAACGTAACAAAAAAATATCGCGAAACGGGCGTTACGGCAATTGACAACGTGAGCTTTAAGATAGAAAAGGGCGAGTTTGTATTCCTTATCGGCGCTACAGGTGCGGGAAAGACAAGCGCGGCACGGCTGATTCTGCGTGAGGAAATTCCCGACAGCGGCGAAATAATCATTGGCAAAGAGAATATCGGGCGCTTGCGCCGCCGCGAGCTTCCGTATCTGCGGCGTAAAATCGGTGTTGTTTTTCAGGATTTTAAGCTCTTGCCTTATAAAACGGTGTTTGAAAATATCGCTTTTGCAATGAGGGCGGTCAACACTCCCGAACGCAACATCAATCATATGATACCCCAGATTCTGTCCCTTGTGAACCTGTCGGACAAAGCCGATTCCTATCCTTCACAGCTGTCGGGCGGTGAAAAACAGCGCGCCGCAATGGCAAGAGCAATGGCGAACAATCCGCCGATACTCATTGCCGACGAGCCAACGGGAAACCTCGACCCGACCGCATCCGCCGAGATAATGCACCTTTTCGAGCGTTTTAACAAACTCGGAACAACGGTGCTTGTCATAAGTCACGCACGTGAAATTATCGATAAGATGCAAAAACGCGTTCTTGAACTTAACCGCGGCAGACTGATTCGCGACAGCAAAAGTTCGGGATATTACGCATAGGGGGGACGGCATAAATGAACGGATTATTATACTGTTTTAAAGAGGGATTTTCTAAAGTTTTTTCAAAAAAAGGTGCTGTAATGACGGTGGCGTCAATATGTATTGCCGCGGCGGTTCTGACTCTTATCGGGCTGTTTTCCGCACTCGGAATCAACGCAGCCGCACTCACACAGCGGCTCGGCAGCAACGCCGAAATAAATATTTATATCAAAAGCGACCTCGGCGACAGGGATATTACAGATATAGAAACAGATTTAAAGCATATAGACGGCGTTGCAAACGTCCGCTTTTATTCGCGCGAGGACAGAATGGAAAAGGTGTCGCGCGAGGTTTACGGCGATGACGGATATATTTTTGAACAAGGCGAGAATCCGCTCAGGGATTCATATATAATAACCGTCTCGGATTTATCAAAGGTATCCGCGATTGTCGATAAGGCAAAGGCAACGGACGGTGTTGACGAGGTTATCGCCAACAGCGCAACAATAAACGGAATCCAAACGTTTATATCCGCACTGAAAAGAATCGGAATGTGGCTTATGATTATTCTTATTCTTCTTGCGGTGTTTATTACGGCGAATTCGATACGCCTTAAACTTTCATCAAACGCCGATGAAATCCGCATAATGCAGATTGTCGGCGCGACAAACTCGTTTATCGGAATCCCGTATGTGATACAAGGGATGATAATAGGCTTTATCGGTGCGGTTTTGGGCGCGGTTATAACCCTCACGGGTTATGTATTCCTGACATCGAGATTTGAAACAATCATTCCGCAAGGTCTGATGCAATTCGTATCACCGGGCGAAATCGCGATCTTTATTATTCCCTTATTTATTTTGTCGGGAATCGTTGTCGGCGCGCTTGCAAGCGGATTCGCCTTGCGCAGATATTTTAAAGGATAAACCAAGCGAATTAAATATAAAATCAAGGAGATTGACACATTATGAACAAAAAACAGGTTAAAATAATTGCGATAATAATCGCCGTGATTTTCCTGCTCGGTATTGCGGGACCTCTGGCGTACATCGCCTTTTCAGAACCCGATTCATCGGGGCTTTCGGATATTGATGAAATGTCGGACGCGGATATAAACGCAAAAATAAAAGAGCTGGGCGACCAAATAACCGCTGCCGAAAAAGAATCGGCGGAGCTCGATAAAAAAGCAGAGGCGGCGGACGAGCTTGACAAAAAACAAACCGAGGAGAGCGGAAGACGTTTCAGGATAATGTGCGAAAGGGGCATATCGAGCTATCTCGATATAATTTTTTTGTCAACTGACCTTTCGGATTTCAATGACAGAATTGTCATAGCCAAGGAGCTTGCCGAATACGATAAAAAGGTGGCAAACGCGCTCAAAGACGTTAAACGCGAAATAGCCGACGCAAAAGAAGAAAAACTTCGTCTGTCGGAGCAGCTCAAATCATCAAAAGAAGAACTCGAACGCCTGTTGGCTGCGCGGCAAGCCGAAAGACACCGCGCCGAGAGCAATGATCGTCAAGTCTCTCAAAACAACGCAGATTCAAGCGATGATGAATAACAAACTCCGGCTTTAAAATCACAGCCGGTATTTAAGGATGGTGCGCAATTATATGTATGTAATGAAAAAATCAAAGCTGATAACAATCGTGATTATAACGGTGATAATTACCGCTGTTGTCACAACGGGAATCGTCAACCCTTTCGGTTTTTTTGAATTCGGCAAGCTGTTAAAGTTTAACGCCGCCGTAAAGATTATAGAAAACGCCTTTTATGAGAACATCGACAAGGACAAGGAAACCGAAATGGCAATAGCCGGTGTTGCCGCATCAACGGGCGACCCGTATACAAGATACCTTTGGGGTGACGACGCAAAACAGTATATGGAAAGCGTCGAGGGAAATTATTGCGGCGTGGGTCTTTATATCGAAAACGACACAAAAGAAAACCTCATCTCGGTAGTAGCCCCAATTGCAGGCAGTCCCGCCGACAAACAGGGAATTGTTTCGGGGGATAAAATTCTCAAAATAGACGGAAAGGATTATACAGGCGAACAGCTTGATGAGGCGGCAAGCTATATGCGCGGCGAAGAGGGAACCGAGGTTGAGCTTACCATACGCCAAATCAGTGACGGAAAAGAGCGCACGGTCAAGCTTATGCGCAGCAGAATCGAGATAGATACAGTAAGCGGAAAAATGCTTGACGGTAACATCGCATATATTAAGCTCACTCAATTCACGGACGGAGCGGCGGAAAAATTCAATGCAAAACTCAAAGAATTGAACGACAACCACCCTGAGTCGCTTATAATCGACCTGCGCAACAACCCCGGCGGAATTTTACCCGAGGCAATATCCATAGCAGGAAGTTTTGTCAATACTGATGAGATTGTGACATATACATTAAATAAAGACGGAGACCGCAAGGACTATCGTGCCGAGCATTCCGATGACAGTGCATTTATCAAGGATATACCCATTATTATCCTAACCAACAGCGGCAGCGCATCGGCAAGTGAAGTTCTGTCGGGTGCTCTGCGTGATTTGGGTATTGCAAAGACCCTCGGCGAAAAAACGTTCGGCAAGGGCATTGTTCAAACGGTTATGGGCATAGGCACAAGCGGAATTTTGACCGTTACCACCGACAGATATTATACGCCAAAGGGTGTATGTA
The DNA here is from genome assembly GCA_900545865.1 of uncultured Eubacteriales bacterium. Classification (GTDB taxonomy): domain Bacteria; phylum Bacillota; class Clostridia; order Monoglobales; family Monoglobaceae; genus UMGS1820. The sequence goes on along the minus strand of URAN01000045.1, from coordinate 11,415 downwards.
TTCACGGTGTGGGCATAGAACCCGATTACAGCGTTGAGATGAGCGATGAAAAAACCGCGCGTCTGACCACACTTGACGCGTCGGAGGACGACCAGCTCAAAGAGGCAATAAAAATCCTGAAAGAGAACAAATAATAAAAAGGAGGGCATTGCGCCCGTCGGCATAAAACAAATATGACTGAATTCGGAATTGTTTCGGTGCATAAGACAAAAAAATTCAAGCACAAATTCTTTTGCGGCATTAAGATTTCGGAATGTACGAATGCGTACATTCCGTGTCTCAACGCCGCTGTTTTTATGTCCGAAAAATGTTATAAAAAGTCTGATAAAAAGAGGTTTTTGAGACTTTTTGAAAAAGCGGAGCAAAAGCTTAAAAAAATCGGCATTACCAAAGTATATAAAACCAAAGAGCTTGCCGAATTATGCGGCACAAAAGACGAACTCAACAAAATTCCGACCGCGTTAATATCAAAGGTCTGTTTGCTTGCCGAATCGGTATGCGGTATTGATTCCGCCGTGCCTCGGCTGGCAATCAAGGTCGGCTCGAACGTTGATTTATCGGGACTTTTGTCAGAGCTTGTTATGCACGCAAAGCACATCGGGGTTTATACAAATGACATATGTGCGGCATCGTATGCGGCGGATTTTATATTCGAAAAATTCGGCGTTATAATTGATATATATGATATTTCGGATTTTGAGCCAACCCGATTGAAATATGTTATCGATACCGAAAAAGGGTTCGTGCGCATAGGCGATTTAAAGATTGACGGAATTATTTTGGGTTTGAACACAGGCAAAGAAAGGATTGAAACCGATATGATTTTTGATAAAGATACACCCGTATGTATCTCTAACGATGCGGCAATAAAAATCCTGTCCGCCATCGGACATATCCGCGATATTTATATAGAAAGTATGACGTGCGGCGGACGAGAGATTGCGCAAAATCATAATCCCGTTTGAGCCGCGGATAGGTTATCTCATTATCTCGGAATATTTTATTTGACTTTTTCGTCCGTTTATTGTATAATGTAAGACGTATATTGAATTTCGGATGGGACGGTGACGGATTTGGATTTTGCATCTATTTTAAGACAGGGCGAAAATGATTGTGCAAGCGACTGCTTTAAAATTTCGGAAGCAGGGCATTGCACTTGTTTTGTTGTATCCGATGGCCGCGAAACCCCCGGCGGCGCACAACTGTGCGTTGAATCAATCATTACCGATTTTGAGGACTCGGGCGCAATAACAAAATCATCAATCCCCGACTTTCTCAAAAACGCTCACCAAAAACTATCCTCTGCCGAACTTATGCCAAAGGCAAGCGCGGCGGTGCTTTTAACGGACGGCGATGCCGCCGTCTGGGGAAATATAGGGGATTGCCGCATTTATCAGCTGCGCGATAACCTGTTATACGAAATAACCCCTGATAACAGCGAGGCATACGCACTCTATGAGGCAGGAAAAATCCGTTATCCTAAGATACGCAAAAACGCTCTCAGGCACAGGCTCACAAAACAGCTCGGCGGCGAGTGCGGTCCGGATGAAAACTTTTCGCAGCCTCAAAAGCTGCGCCCCGGTGACAGTATGCTTATATGCACGGACGGATTTTGGGGTTCAATACACGAGCGGCAGATAGAAAAAACATTAAAAAAATCAACCTCCGCTCAAAACTGGCTTGACAATATGCTTAAAATTGTCGAAAAGAACATAAAACATCAAAAGTATTCACGATTCCGTGATTCGTTTTGTGCCATAACGATAAAATTGTAAATTAAAAAACGGCGGTCACACAGACAGCCGATTCAAGAGAGGTATTGGTGGTTAATAATGAAGAATATCAAAAAGTATCTGTCCGCCGCATCGGCGGCGTTTATACTCTGTTCGGCTGTTACCTGTCACGGACTCAGCGCGGCGGATTTGGCGTCCGTCAGCCAAGGCGAGGTGGCAAGATATATAGTTATCGGCGGCGTATTTATCGCGCTTATCGGCGTGCTGTTACTCTTGCTCTCTTTTCTGAAACCCAAGAAAAAAGACTATGCCGATGATTTTTATGATGATGACTATGATGACTTTAACGACCGCAAAAAACCATCAAAGCATTCAGAGGTCATTGATGCCGAGATTGCGCAAGACGATGATGAACCCGTTGATGCGGATAACGCTGATACCGAAAGCGAATCAGCGGATTCTGACAATTCGGACAATTTCGATGATTCAAATGATTCTGATACCACGGACGGTGACGAAGTTTCCGAGGACATCAACGCCGATAACGACGATGATGAAATCGGCAATGAGGATGTTCTCGATGATGAATCCAAACCCGACAATGCCGAAACGGAAGGCACAGAACAAGAATCCGAAGAACCCGGCGAACCCGATGAAAAAGTTCGTCTTACCCTCGGCGGAATGAACAGCGATGATGTAAGAATCGTTGAATTTTCGGACAAAGCAACCCTCGGCCGCCGCAGCACAAACAGCGTTGTTATATCAGACAATGCCGTTTCGGGCGAGCATTGCCGCCTTACATATTCGGACGGAAAAGTTATTGTTGAAGATATGGGTTCAACAAACGGAACGATATTAAACGGTGAAAAAATCACTGTTTCGGAAATCAAAAACGGAGATGTACTCATCCTCGGAAAGACAAAGTATAAAATAAGTTTTTCAATCATAAACGAATAAAACGGCTTATATCACAGCACGGGCGGATATTCTCCGCTCGTGCGTTATTTATTTCGTCTTTGAACACAACCTTGATTTTGTGTTCAAAATCAAGGTTTAATCGACAAAAAGCGGTACAATTTCCTGTTTATAAACATCGACCAAACCCTTTGTTGTAATTTTAAGCGACGGAATAACAGGCAGGCTCACAAACGCCATTGTCATAAGCGGCACAATATTTTTGGGAACACCCAAATCATATATCGCGTCACGCAATCTTTCGTCAAGCACGGTAATCTCCTCTGCTGATGTATCCGACATAAGACCTCCAATCGGCAAGGGCAGCTCTGCCGAAACCTTTTCGCCATCCACGCACACCGAACCGCCGCCGAGAGCTATTATTCGGTTCACCGCCGCCGCCATTTCGGCATCACTTGTGCCAATCACCACGATATTATGCGAATCGTGCGAAACCGATGAGCATATCGCGCCGCTTTTAAGCCCGATACCCTTGATATATCCGATTCCGATATGACCCGTATTGGTGTGCCGCTCTATCACGGCAATCTTTAAAATATCACGCTCTGTATCTATTCCGTTATTATTCGAAAAATCAAGCCGCTCTGTCGAGCTTTCCGTGAACAGCTGTCCCGGAACAACGTTTATAATCCTGCACTTATCGGATTTAGGTTCAACGTAAAAATCCGTTTTCTTGACGGGCTTTACATAAAACGAATTCCGCACGGATTTATATATGTGTCCTCTTATCCACGGCTTTTCAAACGGAATAACCTCTTTGTTTTTAACCGCATATTTTCCGTTTGAATAGACATCGCATATCGACACACTTTCCAAATCGTCAAGAACAAGTATATCCGCACAATATCCCGGTGCAATCGCGCCGCGGTCGCGTATTCCAAAGCATTGCGCCGCATTTAGCGTTGCCATTTGGATTGCCGATATTACCGACTTTCCGCGTTTGACGGCGGTGCGAATCATACAGTCTATATGCCCCTCATGCAGCAAGTCGGCGGCGTGCTTATCATCAACCACCAAAAGACAGCGGCGGCAATACGGCTCGTCAAACAAATCAATGAGAGCGTCAAGATTTCTCGCCGATGTTCCCTGGCGAATCATAATCCACTGACCTTTTTGAATACGCTCTTTCGCCTCATCAAAACCCGAACATTCGTGGTCGCTCTTTATTCCCGCCGATATGTATTTGTCCAAATCCCGTCCGCCAAGCAGCGGCGCGTGTCCGTCAATCGGCAAACCGAGCGAAAGTGCGTCATTTATCTTTTTCATAACCTCGCCGTCATCAGCAATGACCCCGGGATAATTCATCATTTCGGCAAGTCCCAAAACCCTCGGATACGAATACAAGGGTTTTAAATCCTCAGCCGATAACACCGCACCCGACTCATCAAGCTTCGTTGCAGGAACGCAAGACGGCAACATAATATACACGTTAAGCGGTATGTTTTCGCTCGATTCCAAAATATATTTTATCCCTGCCGTTCCGCAGACATTTGCGATTTCGTGGGGGTCGGCAACAATAGAGGTTGTTCCGTGAACCGAAACTACCTTTGACAGTTCCGCCGGAGTCATCATTGTGCTTTCGATATGGATATGCCCATCTATAAATCCCGGACAAAGGTACTTGCCGCTTACATTCTCTGTTACATCGGCGTCTTTATCGGTATAACAGTCACCCACACCGATAATTTTTTCGTTTTCAATCAATACATTTGTAACATCGGTTTGACCCGTAAATACGTTTATAACCGTTCCGCCTTTAAAAAGTGTTTTCAAAAATATTACCTCCTGTTGTGTATCTTATATGATTAACCTGATATTAGTTATCCGAACCCGCCTTAATCGGCGTAATTTCGGAATATTTTGATTTGTCGTCTTTGCCGGGCTTAAATATGCAAATTTCGGGGTGTTAATAATCCCGCCTTAAATTCTTACGGCTTGATTGAAATATTCCTCTGTCTTGCTCAAAATCATTCAATCGGTGCGCCTTTAAAAAATTTTTAATTTTTTTGGAAAAAACACTTGATTTTTTCCAAAAAGCGTGGTATAATATAGAAGTTGTCAAAAATGTGCCGCTAGCTCAGCTGGATAGAGCGTCTGACTACGGATCAGAAGGCCGGGGGTTCGAATCCTCTGCGGCACGCCATCTCGGAACAAGTTTTACTTGTTCCGTTTTTTAGTATATAAAAAACGCCGCTCTTCCGCTTTTTACGCTTCTCACAAAACGCTTGGTTTCTTTTGAATTATCTTCCGTATACTGCCTTTAAAAATATTTTTCTATATTATAATATTTTATGTGTGGATTGTCAACCGTTTTATCATATAAACTTGCATAAAAATTTACTCGTTCAAAAACCTTGATTAAATCCTTGACAATAATCAAAATCAATATTATAATATAATATGATAAATATGAAATAATAACTTTAAATACAGATAAAGGAGTTTTATACAATGAGTGAATGTACACACGATTGTTCGAGCTGCGGCGAAGCCTGCAGTGAACGCAAAACAAAAGAAAGCTTTTTGGAACCTGCCAACAGCATGAGCAAAATCGGCAAGGTTATAGGAATCGTAAGCGGAAAAGGCGGCGTAGGCAAGTCTCTTGTCACATCTCTTATGGCTTCGGGTGTTCAAAAGCGCGGCTTTTCGACCGCTGTTTTGGACGCGGACATAACGGGACCGTCCATCCCTAAAATATTCGGTATAAAAGGAATGGCAAAGGCGAGCGAGTACGGAATCCTTCCGTCAGAGAGCAGCGGCGGCGTAAAAGTTATGTCGGTCAACCTCTTGCTTGAAAACATAACCGACCCCGTTGTATGGCGCGGCCCGGTAATCGCCGGAACGGTCAAACAGTTCTGGACGGACGTTATATGGGATGACGTTGACTATATGTTTGTGGATATGCCCCCGGGAACGGGTGATGTTCCTCTGACCGTATTCCAATCCCTGCCCGTTGACGGAATAATCGTTGTCACATCGCCGCAAGAGCTTGTTTCAATGATTGTCGGCAAGGCGGTAAAAATGGCCGAGATGATGGATATTCCCATTCTCGGAATCGTTGAAAATATGAGTTATCTTAAATGTCCCGACTGTGGCAAAAAAATTTCCGTTTTCGGCGAAAGCAAGATTGACGAAACGGCAAAGCACTACGGTTTAGATGTTCTCGGTCGGATTCCGATTGACCCGAGCATTGCACAAAAGTGCGATGAGGGTAATGTTGAGAAAATCGGCGCCGATTATTTGAACGCCGCATTTGACGCGGTTTTAAAGAAATAGTTCACATACAAACATAAGATAACTCAATACAAAGGAGGTTGCTTATGGCACACAGAAAGGACAGCACTGACACAAGACAGCGCATTTTGTCTACGTGCGTTCGGCTGTTCATAGAAAAGGGCTATACCAACACCAAAATGACGGATATTCTCAACACGGCTCAGGTTTCAAACAGCTCGTTTCAAAATCTTTTTCATACAAAAGACGGAATCCTTATGGACTTGGTTGAATTTATGTTCTCGGCTCAGTTCACAACAGCAAGAAGTCTTGCCCAAAAAGAGCTTTCGCCGTGCTTTGTATACGCAATCGAAACATCGATTCAGATGGCTCTTGCGGAGATAAACGAAAACCTGCGCGAAATTTATGTCGGCGTGTATACCAAAGCCGAAACGGCAGAGTATATTTATCGCAAAACCGCCGCCGAGCTTTATCGGATTTTCGGAAAGTATATGCCCGAATGCAGCGAGAGCGATTTTTATGAAATAGAAATCGGCACGGCAGGCATTATGCGAAATTATATGTCAACGCCTTGTAACGTCTATTTTACATTGGAAAATAAGCTCAAACGCTTTTTATCTATGACGCTGACACTTTTTAATGTACCTAAAACCGAACAGGAAAAAGTTATAGAATATATCATCAAAGCAGACATTCGCAAAACCGCAAGAGGAGTTATGCAAAAACTTTTTCACGCGCTTGAAATGGAATACGATTTTGAATTTAAATCCGATATTTAACCACAACAAAACGGCACATTCGTTTCACCGAATGTGCCGTTTTTTCGCAATTGCTACAGAACATATCATCAATTATGTAGGGGACGGCGTCCCCGACGTCCCGCAAAATCATTTATCGGAATATGTTCATATTATTATGATTTTTGAGTCACAAGCAAAACCCTTACTCTCCCGCCTTTATCCGATGTTTTGTCATAAAACGCTCTGATACTGTATTTGTCAAAATGTTTTACAACCTCATCCAAAGACAGCATAGTATACTCGGCATCGCCTGCATTATCGGCACGATAAACGGATATTTTATCACTGAGCTTATATGTCACGCCGCCTGCCACAAGCTTATCCGCCGACAGTGACGAAATATTCGTTAAAACATTTATGCTCTGTATAATATTGGGCATTGCCAAATTTCCCGATATTCTCGCAACTTCACCGCGATTTACGCTGTACTTGCCTGCCAGCGATGTAGTATATCTGTTTCCGCGAACCATATAATCATATGATGACGAACCTTTTTCACTTGATGAAACCGATGTCACCAGTCCATAATTATACGAATCGCCCGTAACGTTATCGAGTATAAGGGTGTCAATCTCGCCCGAGCTGTTTTTGTGCGAATACAATACCGATTTTTTGTCAATCTCCACGCCGTCAAGACGCTGCCCGAAAACCTTTGCATACGCCGCGGTATATGTGATGTCGCGCGTGCCGATGTCGAGTATCTCTATATTTGACGAAAGTTTTGCCGAACCTAAGCTCTTTTTGTTCCAGTCAAACTTTCCGCTTGCATCGCTTGTTGCGCCCGTCTTTGAAATCCTTGCATATCCGTCATCAAAATAAAGCTCAACAACCGAGTTTTTGCTTTCGGTATAATCACGGTTGGTGATATACTCATATGAATTCCCGTCAGGCTGAACCAGCTTGATATAATAATTCGTATAACTGTCAACCGCTCCGCTCGAATACTCTTTTGTGCCTGTTTCAACAAGATACCCTACGCTGCCCGTTGCGGCATATGACGGGCTTACCACATCGGCAACCTCGCCGTTCTTACCGAGCAAAAGCGTCACCGTGTCGCCGTATTCAAAGCTGCCGCCCGAATATACCTTGTTAAATGCGGTCGAGCCTTCAAGCGTATATTCCTTACCCGAAACGGTGATTGATGTCGGTATATCACGGTTCGGTGTTGCCTTTTCAAAAATACCGCTCACCTTGTTGCTGTACGCCATTACCATATCCATATCGGGTAGGTAATAAACCACGTCATAATTTTGTATATCGTTTGCCGAAACGCTTATTCCGTCACGCGTAATCTTTGCACCGCCGGCATTCCACATCGATTTCCAGTTTCCGCCGACCGCCGTCACCGGCCCTAAAAGATTGCCCTCTATATATGTCACGTAATCAACATCGCCGTTGTCGGTCTTTGTAACGCTGAGCTTATCACCGAGTTCAAACTGTGTCTTCATCGTACCAAACGTTCCCTCGGTCTTGCCCTTATAAACTTTTGTGCTGTCGTTTACGGTCAATGTTGTCATTGCTCCGTCTTTATAAGCCATCACTTTATTATCGATAACCGAATATATCAGATATACCGCCGAAGCACGATTGCCGCCATCGGGAACAAAAGCAATCAAATCGTTCGAATCCTTTATAAAAATCTTACCCGTCATTCCGATTGACGAAGTATCAAAAAATTCACCCGTTTTATACGTTCCCGATGATGTTTGAACGTTGTTATAACCTATATCTTTATCCTGGTCATATGTCGATATTATATTCACATCTTTAATCATCGTACAGTTGTGTGCCGACAAAAGACCACCGGTAACAGTACTTGTTTTTGTATTAACCGCCGTTGCCGTTGTGTTTGTATCGGCGGCGGTCGGAGCATTCCCCGTTTCGTTTTGGCTTTGTACCGAGTTCGCCGCGCCGTTTGATACCGACACCGTTATTTTATCCGACTGCATCGCATTATAGACAAGGTTCATAACGCTTTCTCGGTTCATTTCCGCACCTATTTCGCCGCTCACATCATCGAGCATATCAAGCTCATCGGCTCTTGCGATTTGTCCGTAAGGATATGTACCCTGAATAACCGAGTCAGTATATCCGAGTACGCGCAGCATAATCGTTACCGCTTCTTCATACGTCACCGTGTCATTGGGGTGAAACAAAAAGTCGTCATAACCCTTTACATACCCCTTATCGACCGCCGCTTTTACATACGGCGCATACCATTGGTCATATGTAACATCGGGAAAAGGCGAAACCTTTAACCCGAACCCAACCGTGTTTTTCTCGTTTGCCGCCGATATTGCGATTTTTGCAATCTCCGCACGTGTGACAGCTCTGTCAAGCTCCATATTCCCGTTTCCGTCGCCCTCCATAATCTTTAGTGCGTTCATAAGCGATACGATACCGCTTTCGGTATCCGCCGCATATATCGGAGTGCCGACCATCGCTGTTGCCGACAGCAATACTGCCGTTGAAATCAATATACTTAAAAACCGTTTCATAAGCTTATTCCTTTCTGTGCTTTATTATTCCAACCGTAATTTTCATCCGGCGTTATCTTAATCATATCTCAATGCGTCTATCGGATTGAGCTTTGCCGCGTTCTTTGCCGGCAGGTATCCGAATCCCACACCGATTCCGACCGACACGCCGAACGACAAAGCAACCGCACCGATTGACGGCGTTGCGGACAACCCGAGCAAACTTCCGGCTATTACCGACACCACCGACCCGAGAATAATACCGAGTATTCCCCCGACACCGCTGACCGTGCCTGCCTCTATTACGAATTGTGACATTATCGCGCTTGCTTTTGCCCCGAGCGACTTCCTTATACCAATCTCTCTCGTTCTCTCCGTTACCGACACGAGCATAATATTCATAATGCCTATACCGCCGACAAGCAGTGAAATTCCGGCAATCGCCACAAGCAGCATCTTCATTGTGCCTGTCATTTCGTTTACCTTTTCTATCATCTCAGCCATACTTGTCGCGGTGAAATAATCATCATCACCCAAAATTTCGGTCAGCTTTGACTTAACCAAAGCAAGCGCGCTTTCCGCTTTATCCTCTGATACGGCGGTCAGTGTATATGACGATACCGATGACGAAGTTCCGTTCCTGAGAGCGGTTGTATACGGAATGTATATCACATCGTCCGAACCGCCGCTTTCGGAATCGTCTTTTTCTTCTAAAATGCCTATGACATTATACGGCTTTCCGTTTATCTTTATGGTCTGACCGAGGGCCGACTGTACACCGAAAAATTCCTTTTGAATATATGTACCGACAACGCATACCTTACTGTTATTCTTTACATCCATATAATTCAAAAACAATCCGTTTGTGACATTAAGCGATTTCATATCTGCATATTCTTCGCTTACGCCCGTAATATTGGTCGTTATGCTGTCGCTGTTACCGGCAATTTTAACCGTTGCCCGTGACATGCTGACCTGGGGCGAAACGCCCGATAAAAGGTCGGGGTTTTCGTCTCTTAGATTATATATATCATCTTCCTCTACCTTACGGCTTCCGCCTCTGTCCTGAACGGTGACGGTAAGTATGGTTGTTCCCATCTCATTGAATGTATCAGTAATCATCCCCGTCATACCGTTCATAAGGCTTATCAGGATAATTACCGCCGCAACGCCCACGATTATACCGAGCATCGTCAAGAATGAGCGCACCTTATCAAACATTATGTTCGACATGGCAAGTTCAAATGACTTTCTTAAACTCATTCGTCCTCACCGCCCCTCTTGCCTTCTTCATCCGAAAACGTAGATTTATCATTACTCGGCTCGGCGCTGTCCGTGCCGTCATCATCGCCTGCGTGCGCAACCGTTGCAAATTTGGTTATGTCGGGCTCTCCGTCATATACCACTTTTCCGTCCTGAACGCGTATAACGCGCTCGGCTTGTGCGGCGATTGTATTATCGTGAGTAATCAAAACAATTGTGTTGCCCTCGTTATGCAGCTGTTTTAAAAACCCGAGAACCTCTTTACCCGTCCTTGAATCCAACGCGCCTGTCGGCTCATCAGCAAGTATAATTGACGGGTCACCGGCGAGGGCGCGCGCGATTGATACACGCTGTTGCTGACCGCCCGAAAGCTGTGACGGCATATTTTTTGCCTTGCTGCGCAGACCTACTCTCTCGAGTGATGAAAGAGCGCGGCTTTCCTGTTCCTTTTCGGATAATCCCGCGTACAACAGCGGTAGCTCTACGTTTTGCAGGACATTCAGCTTTGTGATGAGGTTGTATTGCTGGAATATAAATCCGAGTTTTTTATTGCGTATTTCCGCCTGTTCATCATCGGTCATACGGCTGACATCCTTTCCGTCAAGAAAGTATTCACCCCTTGTCGGCACATCAAGACAGCCTATTATATTCATACAGGTTGACTTACCGCTTCCCGATTGTCCGACAATGGCGAGGAATTCACCCTTATACACGGTCATCGAAATCCCGTCTATTGCGTGAACCTCGGTATCACCCATTTGATATATCTTATAGATATTGCGGAACTCTATCAATGGCGTGGTTTCTGTGGTTGGTATCATTATCTGCCACCCCCTCCGGGCATTCCGCCGCCCGAACGGTTGCCGCCGCCACCGCCGGGCCTTCCACCGCCACCGGGGGCGCCCCCAGTCTTCCTGCTTGGCCCGGCAAGCG
>URAN01000044.1 GCA_900545865.1 uncultured Eubacteriales bacterium | reverse complement strand
CCCGCCCCTACAACCAAACGAGACGGATATCACAATCCTGTAGGGGACGACGTCCTCGACGTCCCAAATATGCTAAATTAAATAAATCTTATCTCGGTATATGAAAACAAGATGGCATACGATATTTACTTTATTTGATAAATGTGGTAGGGTTATTATAACACAGAAAGCTCGTTTTTGCAAGAGAAAATTTGAAAAAATACAGCGGTTTTGGAAAGACGTTAAAAAGTTTTGGCAAAATACTTGAAAATACGCGTGATATATGTTAAAATAATATATGTTTATCAACTACAAAAACGGCACACATTTTATGTGAAATCATATAGGTTAAAAACGCCGCACACAGGCACAGGAGGAAAAAATGGCATATAATCGCAACAACATACGCAATTTTTCGATAATAGCACATATCGACCACGGCAAGAGTACGCTCGCCGACCGCATATTAGAGCTTACGGGAACTCTCACCAAACGCGAAATGCAAGAGCAGATTCTCGATAATATGGATTTGGAAAGAGAGCGCGGAATCACGATAAAAGCGCGTGCGGTTAAATTGCTGTACAACGCCAAAGACGGGGAACAATATGTTTTAAATCTCATCGATACCCCGGGACACGTTGACTTTAATTATGAAGTATCGCGGAGTCTTGCGGCGTGTGAGGGGGCTGTGCTTGTCGTTGACGCGGCACAAGGAATAGAGGCACAGACCCTTGCGAACACCTATCTTGCGCTTGAACACGACCTTGAACTTGTTCCTGTAATAAATAAGATTGACCTTCCGGCGGCGCGCCCCGATGAGGTGAAAAAAGAGATAGAGGATGTTATAGGCATTGACGGCGAGGACGCGCCGTGTATTTCGGCAAAGAACGGAATAAATATTGATGCGGTTTTGGAAAAGATTGTTGAGCTTGTTCCGCCGCCGTCGGGTGACGAAAACGCACCGCTCAAAGCCCTTATATTTGATTCATATTATGACGCGTATAAGGGTGTAATCGTATATGTTCGTATCAAGGACGGAAAGCTTAAAGCCGGTCAGAGAATCAAAATGATGGCAACGGGCAGCGAGTTTGACGTTGTTGAGGTCGGCTATCTCGAACCGAACGGAATGCTCTCATCGGGTTGTCTCGAGTCGGGCGAGGTAGGATATATTGCCGCAAGCATAAAGAACGTCCGTGACGTTCATGTCGGCGATACGGTGACTCTTGCCGACCGCCCTGCGGACGAGGCTCTGCCGGGATATAAAGAGGTAAAGTCAATGGTGTATTGCGGAATCTATCCGGCGGACGGTGCGAGATATGACGACCTGCGCGAGGCGCTCGAAAAGTTACAGCTCAACGATGCGGCTCTGAATTTCGAGGCCGAAACATCGGTTGCTCTCGGATTCGGTTTCAGATGCGGATTCCTCGGGCTTTTGCATATGGAGATTATCCAAGAGCGTTTAGAGAGAGAATATAACCTTGATTTGGTTACGACCGCGCCGTCGGTTGAGTATATTGTCATAAAGACAAACGGCGAAAAGCTCGAAATAGATAACCCGACCAACCTTCCCGAAGCGTCGGAGATTGATTATATGATGGAACCGATAGTAAAGGCGACCATTATGACCCCCAAGGAATATGTCGGCAGCATTATGGAGCTTTGTCAGGACAGACGCGGTAACTATATCGATATGACATATCTTGACGACACACGCGTATCGCTCAACTATGAGCTTCCGCTCAACGAGATAATATATGACTTTTTTGACGCGCTGAAGTCGCGGACGAGGGGGTATGCATCGTTTGACTATGAGTTTGCACGATTCGAAAAAGCCGAGCTTGTCAAGCTCGATATGCTTTTAAACGGCGAACAGGTTGACGCTCTGTCGTTTATCGTTCACAAAGAACGCGCTTATTCGCGCGGACGCAGAATGGCGGAAAAGTTAAAAGACGTTATCCCGAGACAGCTTTTCGAAGTGCCGATTCAGGCGGCAATAGGCGGCAAGATTATTGCGCGCGAGACTGTCCGCGCAATGCGCAAAGATGTATTGGCGAAATGTTACGGCGGTGACATAAGCCGTAAGAAAAAGCTGTTGGAAAAACAGAAAGAGGGCAAAAAGAGAATGCGCCAGGTCGGTTCGGTCGAGGTTCCGCAAGAGGCGTTTATGTCCGTGCTTAAACTGGATTAATTCAATATATGATATGAAAAAAACTGAAAGAATTTTTGACGGCGGCGATAAAAATACCGAAAAGATTGGGGTATATATTCATATTCCGTTTTGCGCCGCAAAATGCAAATACTGTGATTTTAACTCACACGTTGGAAACATAGACGAACAAAAGAAATATATCGCGGCGCTTTGCCGCGAAATTTCGGCATCGGAAGAAAGATATAAAGGTATTTGTGTCGATTCGATATACTTCGGGGGCGGAACGCCCACCGTTTTGTCGGCGGAGTCGCTGATTATGATACTTGATGCCGTTCGGTCGGTGTTTGATATTGATGAGGATTGTGAGATAACAACCGAATGTAACCCTGGAACGGTTGATGAAAAATATTTCGAAAAATTACACCGCGGCGGTTTTAATCGCCTGAGCATAGGTATACAGTCGGCAAATGACGCGCTTTTGAGAATGCTCGGCAGGATTCACAAGTTTGATGATTGCCGCGAGTGTGTCAAGGCGGCGAAAAGCGCAGGGTTTGATAATATTTCGGGGGACTTGATGTTTGGCTTGCCGACACAGAAAATGTATGTTTGGCGCGAAACCCTTAAAGCGGCGGCAGAACTCGGACTTAAACATATCTCGGCATACGCCCTCAAAATAGAGGAAGGCACGCCGTTTGCAAGAAAAGGCTATTCGGCGGCGGATGATGATACGAGCCGTGATATGTATGATTTGTGTTCGGATTATTTGTCGGATATGGGGTATGAGAGATACGAAATTTCAAATTTCGCAATGCACGGATATGAGAGCCGTCACAATCTCAAATACTGGCGATGTATCGATTTTATCGGCTTTGGCGCAGGGGCGTATTCGTGTTTCGGCGGCAGGCGTTTTTGTAACATCACCAATACGGCGGCATACATAAAAGCCGTATCGGATAAAAAAACGGCGGTCTTGCACAGCGATATTCTTTCGGAATTTGATAAGATGTCGGAATTTGTGTATCTCGGGTTGAGAATCCGTGACGGAATATCCGAAAGTGAGTTTTTAAGGCGTTTTTCAACGCCGATTGATGAGATTTTCGGTGATGAACTCAATAAAAACATAAAAAGAGGAACTCTTATCCGAAAAGACGGCAGGATTTATATTCCGAGCGAATATGTCTATGTAAGCAACGCGATTATGTCGGATTTTGTTTGATAAAAGCCGCAAAAATCGCACGGAATGAAAAAATATACAAAGATTTTGTATTATTTTGTGATATTATCTGCGGTCTGCCGATTGGCTGATTCGGATTTATGTGTTATACTGTATATATTACTTATTTTGAATATGAGAAAGGTGTTGTTTTGTTATGCTGACGCTTGATAAAGTTTATCATGCCGGTTTTGTTCTCAAAGAGGTCGCACGTCCGACGGACTTGATTCGCTCCACGACTTTGCGCCCCGATTGCGAACTGTATTTAAAAACAGAGAATCTTCAGGTTACGGGTTCTTTTAAGGTAAGAGGCGCGTACTATAAGATTTCACAGCTGACAGAGGAGGAAAAAGCAAAAGGCGTTATTGCCTGTTCCGCAGGGAACCACGCACAGGGAGTTGCTCTTGCGGCGGCAAAGAACGGTATTAAATCGCTGATTTGCATACCCGACAACGCACCTATTTCAAAGGTTGAGGCGACAAAGAGCTACGGCGCCGAGGTGTGCCTTGTAAAGGGTACCTATGACGACGCATACGCAAAGGCTCTTGAGCTTGTCAAAGAGCGTGATATGACATTTATTCATCCGTTTGACGATGAAATGGTAATTGCGGGTCAGGGAACAATAGGTCTTGAAATCCTGAACCAGCTCTCCGATGCCGATGCGGTTCTCGTTCCCGTCGGCGGCGGCGGACTTATAAGCGGTGTTGCCTTTGCAATAAAGTCGCTTAAACCCGATGTAAAGATTTACGGTGTTCAGGCATCAGGCGCACCGTCAATGCTCAACGCTTTGCGCGATAAAAAGATTGAAACACTGTCGGATGTCAAAACGATTGCCGACGGTATCGCGGTAAAGACCCCGGGCGAGCATACCTATGAGTATTGCAGCAAGTACGTTGACGAGATTGTTACAGTGACGGATGACGAGGTCGCGACCGCGATACTCGAACTTATCGAAAAACAAAAGATGATTGCCGAGGGCGCGGGCGCGGTATCGGTCGCGGCGGCAATATTTAATAAAGTTCCGATTAAGGGCAAAAAGGTTGTATGCTTGGTTTCGGGCGGTAATATTGACGTTACCATATTGTCAAGAGTAATAGACAGAGGCCTTCAGAAAGCGGGCAGACTTGCCGAGCTTGTTATCGAGCTTGTGGACAAGCCCGGTCAGCTTTTGGGCGTATCGGATATTATTTCAAAGACGGGCGGAAACGTTATATCGGTCAACCATACAAGAACGGACGTTGATTTGGATATTAATTCGTGCGTATTGCGTATCTCGATAGAGACGAGAAACCAACAGCATTTGGATGAGATAATTAAGAATCTGTCGGACAGCGGATATAAAATTGTTGGATAATTATACAAAATTCTAAAATAAATATTATCGGAAAGGCGGAATAAAAATGACAGAATTGACAAAAGTACACACAGACAAAGCTCCGGCGGCAATCGGCCCGTATTCACAAGCGATAATTGCCGGCGGTACGGTATATACATCGGGACAGATTGCAATAAACCCCGAAACGGGAGATTTGGTAGGCGGCGGCATAGCCGAACAGACCGAACAGATAATGAAGAATTTGGGCGAGGTTCTCGACCGTGCCGGAAGCGGCTTTGACAAAGCGGTAAAGACAACGTGTTTCCTCGCGGATATTGCGGATTTTGCCGTATTTAATGAGATATACGGAAAGTATTTTTCATCTAAGCCCGCGCGTTCGTGCGTGGCGGTGCGTTCTCTGCCCAAAGGCGCACTTGCGGAGGTAGAAGTTATAGCTGTACTGTAAGCATTTTTAGGAGTCGGTGTGTATACGCCGACTCCTGTTTTGTTAAATACAAATACATAAGGAGATAAAAAATGGCAATAAAAAGACTTTTTGTGGAAAAGAAAAAGGGTTTTGATATTGAGGCGGGCGCGCTGTGCCGCGACCTTAAAGAAAACCTCGGACTTGGCGGACTCAAATCGGTTCGCATAATCAACAGATATGATGTCGAGGGGATGTCGGACGCGGATATTGAACTGACGCGCGATACGGTTTTTGCCGAACCCCAGGTTGATAATATTTCGTTCGGCGAAATTTCGATTGATGATAAATACTTTGCAACGGAATACCTTCCCGGTCAGTTCGACCAGAGAGCCGACAGTGCGGCACAGTGTGTTCAGATTATGACGGGCGGCGAAAAACCGATTGTAAGAACGGCAAAGATAGTTGTGCTTTGCGGCGATATTTCGGATGATGATGTCAACAGCGCGGCGGACTATTGCATTAACCCCGTTGAGTCAAGACGTGCAAGCATAGAGATGCCCGAGAGCCTTATCGATAAGAGTGATGAACCGTTGGATGTTGCAACAATAGACGGATTCTGTGACGCGGACGATGACGGGTTAAAGGCAATGATTGCGGATATGGGCTTGGCAATGGATTTTGATGATATAAGCTTTTGCCGCGATTATTTTAAAAATACCGAAAAGCGTAACCCGACCGTTACCGAGATACGTATGATTGACACATATTGGTCGGACCATTGCCGTCATACTACTTTTTCAACGATACTTGATAATGTAAAGATTGATGATGAGATTATCGCGGCGGCGTATGAGGAATATAAAAAATCGAGAGATTTTGTTTATCAAAACAAAACGCCGAAAAATATCTGTCTTATGGATATTGCGACAATAGCGGTCAAGGAACTTAAAAAACAGGGACGGCTCTCGGCTCTCGATGAATCAGAGGAAATAAACGCGTGCAGCATTAATGTTAAACTTGATATGGCTGACGGAACAAAAGAGGATTGGCTGATTATGTTCAAAAACGAAACACATAATCATCCGACCGAAATAGAGCCGTTCGGCGGAGCGGCGACCTGTTTGGGCGGCGCAATACGTGACCCGTTATCGGGACGTTCGTATGTGTATCAGGCAATGAGAGTCACAGGAAGCGGCAACCCGTGCAAAGGCGCAGCACCGACCCTTCACGGAAAGCTTCCGCAAAGAAAGATAACTGTCGGTGCGGCACAGGGATATAGCTCTTACGGCAATCAGATAGGTCTGGCAACGGGACAGGTTCACGAGATATATGACGAGGGATATGTGGCAAAGCGTATGGAGATAGGCGCGGTTATTGCGGCGGCGCCCAAAGCCAATGTAATCCGCGAAGTTCCCGAGCCGGGAGATGTGGTTATTCTCTTGGGAGGAATGACGGGACGTGACGGCTGCGGCGGTGCGACAGGCTCGTCAAAGGCACATAACGATTCATCGCTCGAAACCTGTGGCGCAGAGGTTCAAAAAGGTAACGCGCCCGTTGAAAGAAAGCTGCAAAGACTGTTCAGAAAGCCCAAAGTTACGCATATGATAAGGCGTTGTAACGACTTTGGTGCGGGCGGCGTGTCGGTTGCGGTCGGCGAGCTTGCGGACGGACTTTGTATTAATCTCGACAAAGTACCCAAAAAGTATGACGGTCTTGACGGAACGGAGCTTGCCATTTCGGAATCTCAAGAGAGAATGGCGGTTGTTATCCGTGCAAAGGATACGGATAGGTTTATAGCCGAGGCGGACAAAGAGAACCTTGACGCTGTTCGGGTTGCCAAGGTAACGGACACGAACCGTCTTGTTATGAGCTGGCGCGGAAAGGTGATATGCGATATAAGCCGTGACTTTTTGAATACAAACGGTGCGGAAAAACATAATGACGTTAAGGTCGATAAGGCTGACTTTTCGGCGGACGTATTTGATTTTTCGGCAACGGGTGATACATATGCCGAAAAGTTCAAAAATATGATGAGCGATTTGAACATTGCGTCACAGCACGGGCTCGCCGAGAGATTCGACAGCACAATCGGCGCAGGAACTGTGTTTATGCCGTTCGGCGGCAAGTATCAGCTGACCCCTCAACAGAATATGGTAGCGAAAGTCCCGACCTTGCATAAAGACACCGATACGGCGACGGTTATGGCGTTTGGATATAATCCGAAATTGTCGGCGAAAAACCCGTATATGGGTGCGCTGTATGCGGTCGTTGATTCGGTTACGCGCGCCGTTGCGGCGGGAGCGGATTATAAGGATATATACCTTACTTTTCAGGAATACTTTGAGAGATTGGGCGTTGACCCGAAACGCTGGGGCAAGCCGTTGTCAGCTCTGCTCGGCGCATATACGGCACAGGAAAAGCTGGGTCTTGCGGCTATCGGCGGCAAGGACAGTATGTCGGGTTCGTTCAATGATATAGACGTTCCGCCCACACTTGTTTCATTTGCGGTTGCTCCGCTTTCGGCAAGTCACGCAGTATCGTCTGAATTTAAGGGCACAGACAACCTTGTGTTTATGCTCAGCCCCAAATACGATGAAAACAATATGCCTGATTTCGAAAGCTTAAAGGTGCTTTATGATATGCTCTATATGATGATGAGAGATGATAAGGTTAATCTTATCAATTCGGCGTGGGCGATAGGCTATGGCGGTGCGGCAGAGGCAATATGCAAGATGTCGCTCGGCAACAAAATAGGCTTTGAGTTCACGGATTGCTGTGATAAGTCGGAACTTTTCAAGGCGAAGTACGGAAGTGTGATAATAGAGGTTAAGGGCCTCGGCGCGACCGGTTTTATGGGCAACGATATAAATGTGACAAAGCTCGGTCATACGATGGCTGAACCGTGCATCAAGATATGCGACGAGAATATTCCGCTCGATGATATAGAAAAGGCGTGGACAGCACCGCTCGAGGGCGTTTTTGCCACAAAGGCGGAATGTGAAAACGCAGGTATGAAAAAGTTTGAATACGGAGAAAGAATCAATATTCGTCCCAAGACCACTTTTGCAAAGCCGCGCGTATTTATACCGGCTTTCCCCGGGACGAACTGTGAGTATGATTCGGCAAAAGCGTTCGAACGTGCCGGCGCGGATGCGGATGTCAGAATATTCAGAAACCTTAAACCGTCACACATTGCCGAATCAATCGACAGTTTTGCAGATGCGATAGACAAGGCGCAAATTATAATGTTCCCGGGCGGATTCAGCGGCGGTGATGAACCCGATGGTTCGGGCAAGTTCATAAAAGCGGCGTTCGAAAACGAAAAGGTGCGCACCGCGGTTATGGAACTTTTGAATAATCGTGACGGACTTATCCTCGGTATCTGCAACGGCTTTCAGGCGCTTATCAAGCTCGGTCTTGTACCGTACGGAGAGATAAGAAAGGCAGAGAGCAACAGCCCGACTTTGACATTTAACACAATCGGCAGACATATGTCAAGGCTTGCCGCGACAAGGATTGCGTCGGTTAAGTCACCGTGGCTTGCCGGGGTTGAGGTCGGCGACATTCACCAAATAGCAATATCCCACGGTGAAGGAAGGTTTGTTGCAAGCCCCGAAACCATTGCGGAGATGGAAAAGAACGGACAGATTGCGACACAGTACGTTGACCAAAACGGCGAGCCGACATATGATATGCCGTCAAACCCCAATGGTTCGTATTATGCAATCGAGGGTATAACAAGCCCTGACGGAAGAGTGTTCGGAAAGATGGGACATTCGGAGAGGTTTGCGGCAAACGTATTCAAAAACGTTCCGGGTAACAAAGATCAAAAGCTGTTTGAGAGCGGCGTAAAATACTTTAAATAAAAACAGAGGTTTTTTATATGAAAAAGATTACAAGTTTTACCGTTGACCATACAAAGCTTGAACCGGGAATATATATTTCGAGAATTGACGGTGATGTGACAACGTATGACCTGCGTATGCGAAAGCCGAATACGGGGGATTTAATCTCAAATTCGGCGATGCATTCGCTTGAACATATGTTCGCCACTCTCGCGAGAAATTCAAGGCTTGCGGACAAGGTGATATACTTTGGACCTATGGGATGTCAAACGGGATTTTACTTTCTCATAAGGTCACATAATCACGATGAAAACGTTGAACTTATAAAAGAGATATTAAAAGGTATAATCGAGTATGACGGCGAGATGCCGGGCAATTCGGCGGTTGAGTGCGGAAACTTTAAAAATCTGAGTCTTGACGCGGCAAAGAATGAAGCAGAGCGGTATCTTGCGGTTGTTGCAGATTGGACGGACAAAGATTTGGAATACAAATAATGCGGAACTGAATGAAATGCAGAATGCAGAGCGTGGAATTATACGATAACCGTATAACGCGGCGGACATCCACACGGGGCGTCGGGGACGCCGCCCCACCTACAAGAATATTGTACGTATGGCGTATGGAATGATTCCAAACCTTTCCGAATACGCGAACAAATGATACAAAATATAAGATAACATTTCGATAACAGAAAGGAAATTTTATTATGGCAAAAGTAGCAATAGTAATGGGCAGCAATTCAGACCTGCCCGTGGTTAAAGGTGCAATAGATAAATTGAAACAATTCGGCGTTGAATATGAGGCGAGAGTTATCTCGGCGCACAGAACGCCGCAGGCAGCGGAGAAATTTGCAAAAGGCGCAGAGGACAGAGGCGTGTCGGTTATCATCGCTGCCGCAGGCAAGGCGGCACATCTCGGCGGCGTTATTGCCGCTTATACAACACTTCCCGTTATTGCACTGCCGATTAAGTCATCGCTTATGGACGGCTTGGATTCGCTTTTGTCGATGGTACAGATGCCATCGGGAATCCCTGTTGCAACCGTTGCGGTGAACGGTGCGGACAACGCCGGAATCCTTGCGGTTCAGATGCTTGCGCTTTCGGACAAGAGCCTTTCGGATAAGCTGAAACAGTTCAAAGCTGATATGGCAAAGGCTGTGGAAGAAAAGGACAAGGCTTTGCAGGAAGAACTCGGATTGATAAAAAAAGCGTAATTAAAATTTGAATCAAATTTAAAATAACATACAGGAGTGAATGAATAATGAGTCAGGCATATAAAAATGCGGGCGTTGATGTTGAAGCAGGTTACAAAGCGGTTGAGCTGATGAAACAGCACGTCAAAAGAACAAATATCCCCGGGGTATTATCGGGAATCGGCGGTTTCGGCGGACTTTTTGAAATCGGAGCGGGTTATAAAAATCCCGTTTTGGTTTCGGGGACCGACGGCGTGGGAACAAAGCTTAAACTTGCGTTTATTATGGATAAGCATGATACGGTCGGACAGGACTGTGTTGCAATGTGCGTGAATGATATTGCGTGCGGCGGTGCAAAGCCACTGTTCTTTCTCGACTATATCGCGGTCGGTAAGAATGTTCCCGAAAAGGTCGCGGATATAGTCAAGGGTGTTGCCGACGGCTGTGTTGCGGCAGGCTGTGCCTTAATCGGCGGCGAAACGGCGGAAATGCCGGGATTTTATGATATAGACGAATATGACCTTGCCGGTTTTTCGGTCGGAATCGTTGATAAGGATAAAATAATTGACGGTTCGCGCCTTGAATCGGGCAATGTGATAATCGGCGTTAAATCCTCGGGTGTTCATTCGAACGGATATTCGCTTGTCAGAAAGGTTTTTGACATCAATAACAGTGATGAGTGTTCAAAACGCTTGAATACATACAGTGATGAACTCGGTATGAGCATCGGCGAGGCGCTGCTTACCCCGACAAAGATATATGTCAAGCCCCTTCTTGCGGCAATCGAGGCGGCGGATGTCCGTGCGGTATCGCATATAACGGGCGGCGGTTTTTATGAGAATATTCCGCGTATGTTAAAGGACGGAACAAGAGCAAAAATAAATAAAAACAGCGTTGACGTTCTTCCGATATTCAATATGATACAAAAGCTCGGTGACGTTTCGGAACACGATATGTTTAACACATATAATATGGGTATCGGACTTATGCTTGCGGTCAGCCGTGACAGTGCCGATGCGGCGATTGCCGCAATCGAAAAATGCGGCGAGTCGGCACGCGTTGTCGGCGAGATAACCGACGGCGAAAAAGGAGTGGACATATGCTGAACATAGGTGTTTTGGTGTCGGGCGGCGGCACGAATCTTCAGGCTTTGATTGACGCACAAAACGGCGGCGTTATCAAAAGCGGAAGGATTGTGACGGTCGTGTCCGACCGTGAGGGCGCATACGCTCTCGAACGCGCGGCAAAAGCAGGAATTGACGGGCATTCAATACTTAAAAAAGACTATGCCGAAAAAGCCGATTTTGATAAGGCTTTGGTTGAATATCTTAAATCTAAAAATGTTGACATTGTGGTGCTTGCCGGGTTCTTATCGATATTGGGCAAGGATTTTATATCGGCGTACCGCGACAGGATTGTCAACATACATCCGTCACTTATCCCGTCATTTTGCGGCGATGGGTTTTACGGACTTAAGGTTCATCAAGCCGCGCTTGATTACGGAGTAAAGGTCACGGGTGCGACCGTGCATCTTGTGAACGAGATAACGGACGGCGGAAAAATATTGATGCAAAAGGCGGTGTATATCAACGATGACGATACCGCCGAGACTTTGCAAAAACGTGTGATGCAAGAGGCGGAATGGCAAATTCTGCCGCAGGCGGTTGAGATGCTTTGCAACAGCATAATACAAGGAGGATAAAAAGTGAGCAAAATTAATTTATTTGAGGACTTAAAAAACAACAGTTATCCCGGCAGGGGTATAGTGATAGGAACATCTCCGGACGGAAAAAGTGCGGTGACGGCATACTTTATAATGGGCAGAAGCGAAAACAGCCGTAACCGCGTTTTTGCCGAGGACGGCGATGGTATACGCACACAGGCGTTTGACGAGAGCAAACTCGAAGACCCGCACCTTATCATATATGCGCCGGTTCGTGTTCTCGGAAACAAGACGATTGTTACAAACGGCGACCAGACCGACACGATATATGACCTTATGGACAAACAAATGACATTTGAACAGGCGCTGCGCACGCGTGAGTTCGAGGATGACGCGCCGAATTATACACCGAGAATATCGGGTATAATGCACATCGAGGGCGGCACATACAATTATGCAATGTCGATTTTAAAAAGTGCGGACGGCGACCCGTCATCCTGCATCAGAAACACGTTCGGGTTCTATAATCCGAAATGCGGCGAAGGTCGGTTCATTCATACATATATGGGTGACGGAAGTCCTCTGCCGAGTTTTTGCGGCGAGCCGAAATGTGTTGAGATTCCAAATAATGCCGATGAAATCGATGCTTTTACGGACAGCGTTTGGGAAAGCCTGAATGCGGATAACAAGGTTTCGCTTTTTGTGCGCTATATAAATATTGCGGACGGAAGCTTTGAAACAAGAATCATAAATAAGAATAAATAGGAGATTGTATATATGAAAGAAATGGAACTTAAATACGGCTGTAACCCGAATCAAAAACCGTCACGCGTTTTTATGGAAAGCGGAGAACTTCCATTTGAAGTGCTGTGCGGAAAGCCGGGTTATATAAATCTTTTGGACGCCCTCAACGGCTGGCAGCTCGTCCGTGAATTAAAAGAGGCAACCGGGATTGCGGCGGCAACATCGTTCAAGCACGTTTCTCCTGCCGGAGCGGCGGTTGGCTTGCCGCTTTCGGATACTTTAAAAAGGATATATTTTGTTGACGAAAGTATAGAACTTACTCCGCTTGCCAATGCTTATGCAAGAGCGAGAGGAGCGGACAGAATGTCATCGTTCGGTGATTTTATCGCACTTTCGGATGTATGTGACAGAGCAACGGCACAGCTCATCGCCAAAGAAGTGTCCGATGGTGTGATTGCGCCCGGATATGATGATGACGCGCTTGAAATTTTAAAAGGAAAGCGCAAGGGAAATTATAATATAATTAAAATTGACCCGAACTACACACCCGACCCGATTGAACACAAACAGGTTTTCGGCGTTGTTTTTGAGCAGGGCAGAAACGAGCTTAAAATAGATGAAGATTTGTTATCGGATGTGGTAACGGAAAACAAAAATATGACGGATGAGCAAAAACGCGACTTGATGATTTCGCTGATTACGCTCAAATATACTCAATCCAACAGCGTTTGTTATGTCAAAGACGGACAGGCAATAGGCATCGGCGCAGGTCAGCAATCGAGAATACATTGTACGCGTCTTGCCGGGGACAAGGCGGACAAGTGGTGGCTCAGACAATCACCGCGGGTATTATCGCTTGAATTCGTTGACGGTATCAGACGTGCCGACCGCGATAATGCAATCGATGTATATATTTCGGATGAGTATATGGATGTTCTTGCCGACGGTGTGTGGGAAAAAACGTTTAAGGTTAAGCCCGAGGTTTTCACAAAAGAAGAACAGACGGAATGGCTTAAAAAGAATACGGATGTTGCCCTCGGTTCGGACGCATTCTTTCCGTTCGGTGATAATATTGAACGCGCGCATAAATCGGGCGTGACGGTTATTGCACAGCCGGGCGGTTCGATTCGCGATGATAATGTAATAGATACCTGTAACAAGTTCGGTATGGCAATGGCGTTCACCAAAATCCGCCTTTTCCACCATTAATATTTTACGGAAAATCGGAATAGGACAAATTAAAATAATTTTGATGAACATATCGTGGGACGGCGAGGACACCGTCCCGAACGAACAAATAATGATAAATGATAAATTTGGTAGGGGACGGTTCTAAACCGTCCCATTGTGATTTTATCGAATGTAATGTATAATTACATAATTTTTTGTTGACAAAAAAAGCGGAATATACTATAATAGCAATATAAATATCTTAAAGAAAAGGAATTGTTAATATGAAATTTAAGAAAACTGTTTTGGCAATTTTATGCGTTGTATTGTGTCTTTCGGCTTTCGGATGCGGCTCAAAGAACAGCGGCGATGATAAAAAGGATTCCGCGCAACAGACCGAACAAACGGACGGAAATGCAGCAAAAGACGAACAAAATAAAGACAACGGTTTATCCGATAACAAATCATCGGACAACGGCGGCGCGAGCGCAGACAGCGGACAAGCACCCGTTATCGAATCGGGCGAGGAGCTTAAAAGTATGGTTGACGAGTTCAATAATACCGATGACCCCGAAAAGAAAGAGGAATTGAGAAAAAAGCTTGAGGCGTTTTTGAATCAGGCGGAACAGCAATCGGCGGCATCGGCAACCGAGAATAACGAGAATAAATAATATACGGACCCTTTGACCGAATTTTTGATTGTCAAAAGCGGTTGAGGGTCTGTTTTTTTACGGGAGATAAAAATGAAAGACAATATGAAAATTTACAGATACAAAGAATTTGACTATATTGTGCGCACACCGGAAAGCTTTTCAAAAGATAAAAAATATCCTGTGATAATCGGGCTTCACGGTGCGGGCGGACGCGGCAGAGACACCGATGTTTTGGCAACAAATCCGATGTTCGGCGAAACCGAAAAGCATAATCTCGATGCGGTGTTTGTTGCGCCGCAATGCTATGTAAACTCATGGTTTGACATATTTGAACAGCTTCAGGATTTTGTGAAATTTATAGTTAAAAGTGATTTTTGCGATGCAAACAAGGTTTATCTTATGGGCGCAAGTATGGGTGGCTACGGAACGTGGCAGCTCGCAATGACGATGCCTGAATACTTTGCGGCAATAGTGCCGATTTGCGGCGGCGGAATGTACTGGAATGCAGGCAGGCTTAAAAACGTACCCGTATGGGCATTCCACGGCGCAAAAGACCCCACGGTGTTTTGTGAGGAAAGTAAAAAAATGGTAAATGCAGTCAATAACTGCGGCGGAAACGCGAAACTGACGATTTATGACGATGTTGAGCATAATTCGTGGATTGGCGCATATAACACAAAAGAGATGTTTGACTGGCTTTTGAGCAAGACTTTGAGCGGTTCGGACGCTCCGCTTAAAGATAAGTATGATAATGTCGAACAGTACGGTTGATTGAGTTTAAAATAATATGGCGAATAATTTAAAAGGTGAATTGAACAGACTGTCTCCGATGAGAAAATCGGCATTGGCGATATGCGTATTTATGCTTGGTTGGTTTTTGCTTACCTTTCCGCTGATAGGAATCGATTACGGTAATATTATCGGAACGGTACTGTTTGCGGCACTTATAGGTTACATTATAAAAATGCCCGAGGTTAATTCAGGTATAAAAAAGTTTTGGCATACCAAATGCGGAAGAATCATTCTGTCCGCCGCGGCGGCTGCGGCGGCGTGCGGATTTGTGTTTGTCGGAATCGTTACGTCAAAAATGACGATGGCGGCGTTTGAAAAACCCGTATCGGACGGAACGGTTATCGTTCTCGGATGCAAGGTGAACGGTACGCGGCCGAGCCTTTCGCTCGAGAGACGTCTCGATAAGGCGACGGAATACCTTATCGAACACAAAGACGCGATGTGCATTGTCACGGGCAACAAGGGTAGTGATGAGGAAATATCCGAGGCACAGTGTATGGAAGATTATCTGATTTTAGCAGGTATAGACAAAGACAGAATTATAAAAGAGGACAAGGCAAAGAATACGCGTCAGAATATGGCGTATTCAAAAGAAATTATCGAAAGCCGCGGACTCGACCCGAGGGTGGTTATAATAACGAACGGATTCCACGAATACCGCGCGTGTTTGATTGCAAAAGGCTTGGGTATAGAGGCTTATCCGTGTGCGGCGAGGTCGGTTTATACAGTATTGCCGGCGCAGTATATAAGAGAGCTTATGTCGATTTTGAACCAGCTTTTGTTTGCTTGAATAACTTTGATGAAATAAATTAATTTTGACTATATAAAAGGCAGTGATTAAATGAATGATTATGTTTTGTGCGGCGGTTCGACCGTGGATTTGACGTGCGAATATTTAAAAGAGCGAAATATCGAGTGGATTGGCTTTCACTTTAGCATAGACGATAAAGAGTTTGTCGATGATATGGGCGTGAACCTATCATCGGCGGACTTTTATCAGGCTATGCGCGACGGCGGCGAAACCAAAACGTGGCAGCTCAATTCAGAGGATTATTGTGAATTTTTCAGACCGTTTTTAAGTGACGGAAAGGATATAGTATACGTATGCCTGTCGAGCGGCCTGTCGGGTACGTATAATTCGGCGTGCCTTGCGGCAGATGAATTGACCGATGAGTTCCCCGACAGAAAGATATATGTAATAGATTCTCTCGGTGCATCATCGGGGTACGGACTTTTGGTTGACGCGCTTGCGGATATGCGCGACAACGGTGCAACGGCCGAAGAACTTTACACAGAGGCAAATAATATGCGGCTCAATGTTCATCATTGGTTCTTTTCAACCGATTTGACATTTTATATCAAGGGTGGTCGAGTGTCCAAAACATCGGGTATGGTCGGAACCCTTCTCGGAATTTGTCCGCTTTTGAATATGAACACCGAGGGCAAGCTGATACCGCGTCAAAAAGTCAGAACAAAGCGCAAGGTTATTGCCGAAATAGTCAAAAAGATGGAGGAGCACGCCAACGGCGGCTTGGACTATAAGGGAAAGTGTTTTATATCGCATTCGGATTGTGCCGAGGATGCAAAAACCGTTAGGGCAATGGTGAAAGAGCGTTTTCCGAATATAAACGGCGAAATCAAGATTTTTAATATCGGTCCGACAATCGGATGTCACAGCGGTCCCGGAACGGTGGCGTTGTTCTTTTTCGGCGATGACAGGACGATATAAACACTTGCATAAAATGTTAATATATGATATAATATGTTCAATACAGCAGACGAATTGATTAGGAGTGATTTTTGTGGCAAAAGAACTGCCAAAGACATATGACCCCAAACAGGTCGAAAAACGAATTTATAAAGAATGGTGCGACAAAGGTTATTTTCATGCCGAGGTCGATAAGACAAAAAAACCTTTTACTATTGTTATTCCGCCGCCGAACGTTACGGGACAGCTTCATATGGGACACGCTCTCGATGAAACCTTTCAGGATATACTCATCCGTACAAAGCGTATGCAAGGCTATAACGCGCTTTGGATTCCCGGAACGGATCACGCCGGAATCGCAACCCAGATAAAGGTAGAAGAGGATTTGCGCGTGAACGAGGGTCTGACCCGATATGATTTGGGCAGAGACGAATTCTTAAAGCGCGTCTGGGCGTGGAAAGAAAAGTTCGGCGACCGTATAATAAATCAGCTCAAAACTCTCGGCTGTTCCTGTGACTGGGACAGAGAGCGTTTCACAATGGACGAGGGTTGCAGCCGTGCGGTGCGCGAGGTGTTTGTCAACTTATATAACAAAGGGCTTATATATCAAGGAAGCAGAATAATAAACTGGTGTCCGAGCTGTGCAACGGCTCTGTCGGATGCCGAGGTTGAATATGCCGAACAAGACGGATATTTTTGGCACATAAAATATCCGTTTAAAGACAGTGATGAGTATCTTGAAATAGCGACAACAAGACCCGAAACCCTGCTCGGCGATACTGCCGTTGCGGTTAATCCCAACGATGAAAGATATAAGGATTTGGTCGGAAAGACTTTGATTCTTCCGCTTGTGGGCAGAGAAATACCCGTTATTGCCGATGAATATGTTGATAAGGAATTCGGAACCGGCTGTGTTAAAATTACACCTGCTCATGACCCGAACGATTTTGAGGTTGGTTTGCGTCATAACCTTGAACAGATAAAAGTTTTGAACGATGACGCAACGATAAACTCAAACGGCGGAAAGTATGAGGGTATGGATCGTTATGCGGCGAGAGAGGCTATGGTTAAAGACCTTGACGAACAAGGTCTGCTCGTTAAGGTTGTTCCGCATAAGCATAACGTAGGACAGTGCTATCGCTGTGGTACAACGGTTGAGCCTTTGACATCAAAACAATGGTTCGTTAAGATGAAACCTCTTGCCGAGCCTGCGCTCAAAGCGGTTTTGGACGGAAAGACAAGCTTTATTCCCGAACGGTTCTCAAAGACATATATACATTGGATGGAAAACGTTCACGATTGGTGTATCTCGCGTCAGCTTTGGTGGGGACATCGTATTCCTGCGTTCTATTGCGAAAAGTGCGGCGAGACAACCGTTTCAAAAGAAGATATAGATGTATGCCCCAAGTGCGGGGGAAAGGTTGTTCAAGACCCCGATGTTTTGGACACCTGGTTCAGCTCGGCTCTGTGGCCGTTCTCGACATTGGGCTGGCCCGACAAAACACCCGAACTTGAACATTTTTATCCCACATCGGTATTGGTTACGGGATATGATATAATCTTTTTCTGGGTATCACGAATGATATTCTCGGGTATAGAGAATATGGGTGAAGTTCCGTTTAAAGACGTATATATACACGGTCTTGTGCGTGACAGCCAAGGCAGAAAGATGTCAAAATCACTCGGAAACGGAATCGACCCTCTCGAGATAATCGACCAATACGGTGCGGACGCACTCAGATTTACGCTTGCGACAGGCAACTCGCCGGGT
The DNA here is from genome assembly GCA_900545865.1 of uncultured Eubacteriales bacterium. GTDB lineage: Bacteria > Bacillota > Clostridia > Monoglobales > Monoglobaceae > UMGS1820. The sequence goes on along the minus strand of URAN01000044.1, from coordinate 4,542 downwards.
AATGATATGCGTTTTTATATGGAGCGCGTAGAGGCAAGCAGGAACTTTGCCAACAAGATTTGGAATGCGTCAAGGTTCGTTATGATGAATCTTACCGTTGATAAATGCGAAAAACCCGATATGAGTTTGCTTGCCACAGAGGACAGATGGATATTGCATAAGTATAATCGTCTTGTCGGCGAAGTGACCGAAAACCTCGATAAATACGAGCTTGGCGTTGCCGTATCAAAGCTGTATGACTTTATATGGGATGAATTCTGTGACTGGTATATCGAACTTGTAAAGCCGCGCTTTGCGAACGAGGACGAGAGCAACCTGACGGCTCAAAACACATTGGTTTATGTGCTGTCGAATACTTTAAAGCTCTTGCATCCGTTTATGCCTTTTATTACCGAAGAGATATGGCAGGCTCTGCCGCATGACGGCGAGAGCATAATGATTTCGGCTTATCCGACCGTGTGCGATGAATTTGAGGACGAGGAATCGTGCGAAAAAATGGAAATGATTATGGAATCGATTAAGGCGATAAGAAATATCAGAAACGAGATGAACGTTCCGCCGTCAAAAGCGGCTAAGCTGTTTATCGTGACGGACAAGCCCGAAATATTCAAAGACGGCACTGTGTTCTATACCAAGCTTGCGTCTGCATCCGAGGTTTGTGTTTGTGCCGACAAGAGCGGTATTCCCGAAAATTCGGTAACGGTTGCGTCACCGGGCGGCGAGTTCTGTCTGCCGATGGATCAGCTCGTTGACAAACAAAAAGAGGCTGAACGTCTTGAAAAAGAAAAGAAACGCTTAGAGGGCGAGATTAAACGTATTGAAGGAATGCTTTCAAACAAAGGATTTGTCGAAAAAGCTCCTGCTGCCGTTGTTGAGGAAGAACGCAAAAAAGGCGAAAAGTATAAGGCTATGCTTGCGGCGGTTCTCGACAGTATAGAAAAGCTCAAAGCGTAATTTACCGAAATTAATTTATAACGAAAAATACAACCGCGCGCATTGGTTTTGCCGATGCGCGCGGTTTGCGGAATCAAAAACCGTAAATTGATTTTAAGAACCGATTTGATAGAGATGAACTATAATCAAGCAATAAAATACATACACCAAACACCGAAATTTTCGCGTGTTCTCGGCAATGACCTTTTGAGGGCATTGCTCGAAAAAATGAACAATCCGCATAAAACGCTTTCGTTTATTCATATTGCGGGAACAAACGGAAAAGGCTCTGCGGCGGCGATGATTTCTCAAATTTTGACGGAATCGGGATTCAAGGTTGGGCTTTTTACATCGCCGTATATAATGAGATATAACGAGAGAATAAAGATAAACGGCGTTGATATAAGCGATGAGGATTTGGCGCGTGAGACAACCCTTGTGCGCGAGATTATCCGAAAATATGATACGCCCGTATCCGAATTTGCGCTCGGAACGGCAATCGCGATGGATTATTTTAATAAAAGCAAATGCGATTTCGTTGTGCTTGAAACGGGTCTCGGCGGCAGGCTTGACGCAACAAATGTTATAGAAAAGCCGCTTTTGTCGATTATTATGTCGATAGGTCTTGACCACACTCAATATCTCGGCGGCACTATACCCGAGATAACGCGCGAAAAGTGCGGAATAATAAAATCGGGCTGTCCGACCGTTGTATACCCCGATATTTCGGAAGAATCTCTTAAAATAATCAAAGAAACGTGTGCGGAGAAAAATTCAAAGCTGTATGTTTCAGAGCCGCCCGAGGTCGGAGAGGGAAATTCTTTTTTGTTTAACAAAAAAGAATATACTCTGTCGCTGAGTGGTGAATTTCAAAAGTATAACGCCGCCGCGGTGTTGACCGCAATCGGTGTTCTGCGTGGAATCGGTGTAGATATTTCCGATGTCGCGGTTGATAAAGGCCTCAAAACGGCGGTAAACCCGGCTCGGTTTGAAAAATTGGATTGCGGCATCATTCTCGACGGTGCGCACAATCCGCCGGCTGCGGCGGCTCTGTCCGAAACGGTGAATAAAAGCAGAAAATCGGCGGTTCTGTGCGTTGCGATGATGCTCGACAAGGATATAGCCGAGGTTGTCGGAGAATTTTCAAAAATAAAACCCGAGTTTGTTATTGCGACACAGCTGGATGATATGCCGAGATGTGCGGCGGCAGAGGTTGTCGCCGATGAATTTGTTCGACACGGCATAAAAGCCGAGGTTATAAAGAGTCCGCTCGCGGCGGCAAGAGGGCTGATTGAACGGACAAAAAATCGTGATGATATGATGCCGATAGTGTGCGGCTCGCTCTATTTGTGCGGCGAAGTGCGGCGGAGAGCCGCCGCAAAAGAACTTTGCGATACGTTTTATGTGTATATGATACGATGCGATGACGAATCGCTCTATTGCGGATATACGACCGATTTAAAACGGCGTTTTAACGAACATAAATCGGGTGAAAAGGGCGCGAAATACACACGCGCGCACGGCGCGGCGGCTGTTGCGGCGGCGTGGACGGCGTATTCGCGGTCGGCGGCGATGAGACTTGAGGCTTTCTTAAAAAAGCTTAAAAAGACGGAAAAAGAGGAACTCGGTTCAAACCCCAAGATACTTTTCGAAAAGTATAAAGACAGATTTGTCGAGGGTGAGTATAACGTAAGCAATTGATTATTGCAATGTACATAATGTTTTAGGAGATAAAGATGAAGATTGGTAAAGTCGAGCTTGAAAGTAACATATTGCTTGCCCCGATGGCAGGAGTGACGGACAAGGCTTTTCGAATGATTGTCAAGCCGTTTGGCCCCGCGCTTATGTATACCGAAATGGTATCGGGAAAAGGTCTGTTTTATAAAAGTAAAAAAACCGCGGATTTACTTACCGCCGATGAGAGCGAAAAACCCGTTGCGGTTCAGATATTTGGGCATGATGCCGATATTATGGCTGAAATCGCAAATTCGGCGCTGGAATATGGCGCGGCTGTGATAGATATAAATATGGGTTGTCCCGCACCAAAAATAGTGAATAACGGCGACGGATGCGCTCTGATGAAATCACCCGAAACGGCGGCAAAGGTTATATCGGCTGTCTGCCGTGCCGTTGATGTGCCGGTGACCGTCAAGTTTCGTGCCGGGTGGGATGATAAGAGCATAAATGCGGTCGAGTTTGCCAAGGTTGCCGAACAGAGCGGCGCAAGCGCAGTGACCGTTCACGGCAGGACGAGAGAACAATTTTACAGCGGCACGGCGGATTTGGATATTATAAAGGCGGTCAAAGCCGCGGTCAAAATCCCCGTAATCGGCAACGGCGACATTATCGACGGCGGTTCGGCGGCGCATATGCTTGAATATACGGGCTGTGACGGAATTATGGTCGGCAGAGCGGCAGAGGGAAATCCGTGGATTTTTAAAGAAATATCGGCGTATTTAAAAGACGGAACGGTTTTACCTCCGCCCGACCTCGATGAACGGCGTGAGGTTGCGCTTAAACATCTTGGCTTGCTTGTTGAGTTTAAGGGCGAACACCGCGGTGTGTTAGAGGGACGAAAGCATATGGCGTGGTATTTTAAGGGCGTGAGCGGCGGTGCGGTTTTGAGGACGGCACTCAACAAGGCGCAAAAATATGATGAGATGTGCGGACTTATAAATGAGTTTTGTGACTTTAAATTAAACAAATTAATATAATATGGTCTGAAAGGAAATACGGATTATGGACTGTGATAAAAAAAGAATAGTGGTTAAGGTCGGAACATCGACAATTACCCACGAATCGGGAAAGATAAATTTAAAGAGGATTGATTGTCTGGCGAGAGTGCTGTCCGACCTTATGAATATGGGTCACGAAATCGTGCTTGTGTCGAGCGGCGCAATCGGCGTCGGCGCAGGAAAGCTCGGGCTTGCCGAAAAGCCGTCAACCACGCGCCAAAAACAGGCTCTTGCCGCAATCGGACAGGCGAGTCTTGTGTCTATTTATGAAAAATTCTTTAAGGAATACGGCTACAGTACGGGTCAGGTTTTGCTCACAAAATTCGTTCTTGACGCGCCCGAGAGATATGACAGCGCAAGGAGCGCGTTTGAAACAATGATAGGATATGGCGTTATCCCGATTGTAAATGAGAATGATGTTATTTCCACATATGAGATTGAGTTCGGCGACAACGATACGCTTTCGGCGTATGTCGCAAATCTGGTTGATGCTGACCTGCTTATACTTATGTCGGATATTGACGGATTTTATAACGGAAATCCAAGCTCGAACAGAGCACAGCTTATACCGGTTATTGATGATATAACCGATGAGATAAGAAAGTGTGCCGGGGGTGAGGGAACACGTCGTGGTACGGGCGGAATGATAACCAAGCTGAACGCCGCCGAGATTGTCACTCAAAAGGGAACGGATATGGTGATTACAAACGGGGCATTCCCCGAAAACCTTTATAAGATAGTCAACGGCGAAAATGTCGGAACACGCTTTATGGGAAAAAGATAAACAACAGGCAGCAAAAACCACGGTTTTTGCTGCCTCAGACCGCTGACAAAGTTAAAGTCAGCGGTCAAATTTTTTGTAAAAAACCTTTTC
>URAN01000043.1 GCA_900545865.1 uncultured Eubacteriales bacterium | reverse complement strand
GCCGCCCCTACAAATATATGTTTTGTTCATAATTTGTTCACTCATTCAAAAACCGCGAACAAATATCCGATATGACTTGACATATTTGATTAAATAAGGTAAAATTATATAATGTATTAACGTGAAATTTTATTAAGATGAAATTTTGAATTTAAACATAACATATCATCAAAACTCAAATCGGAGGATACTTATCAAATGAGCGGAGTTAAAAGAAAAATCACCGAGATTTCGGTTTATGAATTTTATATGTGTATGTTCGTAATAACGATACACCTTTTATCCGACGGCGTTGACAACTTTGCGCGCTGGAGCGCGGAATCTATTATATTTTCGTCACTGACGAGGATTATAAGCTTTGCGGTCCCGGGGTTTATATTCACAAGCGCAATCAAGCTTTTTTATAAATACAGCGGCCGAAAATTCAGTTATCCCAAGTTCCTGTTTGACAGGTTCTTAAAGGTCTACATCCCTTATGTAATTGCGGTTTGTATATACTATATCGTATATGTGTTTGTTTTGACGCTTGACGAATATCCGAGTTTCAATTGGACACAGCTCGGTAGCTATATTTGGTCGGGAAACATATCGGCACAATTTTATTTTGTTATATTGATAGTACAATTCTATCTCTTGATGCCGATATGGCGGCTTTTGTCAAAGCTGAAATCCGTTCCGTCATTGGCTGTTGTCATCGCGGCGGCGCTCGCTCTGACGATTCTTTCGCGAATGTACTTCCCGCAAGCGGCGGCGGCAATCCTCGAACAGCTCGGCAAAATCGAGATACCGAACATAAAACTGTTCTCGTCATTCACCCTATCCAACCCCCTGAGCGGCTATTCCGCCGGAATCGAACAGATTCAAGCCCTTGCGGCATACACGAACAAGAGCTTTTCGTCATATCTTGTATTTTGGATATGCGGAATGTATATCGGCTTGAATTATGACGCTTTCAGCGAAAAAATAAAATCGGGCAAGCTTGTGATATACATCGGCTGGCTCGTGTTCGCGGTTGCGTGTTGTCATACCTGCGCTTTTGCGGAGTTATCAGATATACGTTCGAGCCGACAATTGTCGTTCTGTTCTGTATATTCTCGATATTCGGATTTTTGATATACATAGACCGTGTAACCTTCAACTTAGAGAGCCGCGGCAAGGGCTTTTTGACAAGTATCGCCGGAGCATCGTATGAGATTTATCTCATACACTGTCTTGTAATTATGGTTGTCACCTATTATTTAAAACAGGCGGACATCGACAGCACGATGACAAGGTTCTGGATTACAGCGGTGATAACATACACGTTTTCAATCATATTCTGTGTGCTTGAATCGACCCTTTATATGAATCTCAAGCTCAAATACCGCCGCAGGTCAGCAGCTAATGCCCGCAAGTCTGCCCGTAGAAAACGCTATCTGTAGGTTAAATCCGCCCGTCAGGGCGTCAACGTCTATTATTTCACCGGCAAAGAAAAGTCCACGGATTTTTTTCGATTCCATGGTCGAGGGATTTATCTCTTTGACCGAAATGCCCCCAGAGGTTATGATTGCCTGTTCCGATGAACATAACCCGGTAATGTCAAACTTGATATTTTTTAACAGCTCCGCAAGACGTTTGCGTTCGTCAGACGTCACGGAGTTTATTTTTTTATGCGGAAAGATTCCGCTAAGCTCAACAATGAACGGAATCAGTGCTTTCGGCAAAAGCGCGTCAAGTCCGTTGATTAAATCCTTGTTCATATTCTTTGAAAAGTCGCGCAAGAGCCTGTCATCGAGCTGTTTCGGGTCAAGCGCGGGTTTTAGGTCGAGGTATAGTGTGTACCTTTCTTTATCCGCATCTTTCATATGCGCCGACGCACTTAAAATAACGGGACCCGTCAATCCGAAATGTGCAAACATCATCTCGCCGAAATCACGATAAATTGACTTGCCCTTACTGTTCTTTACATCTATTGCAATATTTTTGAGTGACAGACCCGATAATTCTTCCACGCTTTGTGCAACGGTAACGGGAACGAGTGACGGTCTCAGCGGCGTTATCGTATGCCCCAAATTTTCGGCGAAAGTATATCCGTCACCGGTCGAGCCCGTGACGGGATAGGATATTCCGCCCGTGGCGAGAATAACGGCGGCACACGGAACAAATCCGCGCCTTTTGCACATAACGCCCGTTATTGCGCCGTCCTCGGCGCATATTTCGTCAACACGGTCGGTCACGATTTCGACATTGTTGTCGGTCATATATCGTCTTAGAGCCGCCGCAACGTCCGAACTTTTGTCCGAAACGGGAAAGACGCGCTCACCTCTTTCCACCTTTGTTTTAACTCCGTGATTTTCAAAAAAATCTATTGTGCTGTGATTGTCAAAGGTATAGAACGCGCTGTATAAAAAGCGCTTGTTTGTCACAACATTGCAGAGTAAGTCCTCAACCTCGTCGCAGGCATTTGTGATGTTGCACCGACCCTTGCCCGTTATCAAAAGTTTCTTGCCGAGAACCTTGTTCTGTTCAATAAGCATTACGTTCTTTCCGCATTCGGCGGCTGTTCCCGCAGCCATCATACCCGATGCTCCGCCGCCTATTACGATTATTCTGTTATTCATATGTGTGTACCTCTTAAATTATTAGTTGTATTGTTCCGCTTTGGGTTTTGTAATCATCTTATACGCAATCACACAGATTATCACCGAAATCAGCGACCCCGACGCCCCGCATTTTAATTTTCAATTCTGCATTTTCTATTCTACACCCTACACTCTGAACCTGTAACCTGCGCCCCAAACCGTTTCTATAAACTTATTCCCCGAACGGTTTTTATCTATTTTATCCCTTATTCTCTGAATATGCACGGTAACGGTCGACACGTCTCCCATTGCGTCCATACCCCAGATACGGTCAAAAAGCCTTTCCTTATTAAATACAATATTCGGGTTCTCGGCAAGAAACAGCAAAAGCTCATATTCCTTAACCGGCATTGCAACCTCATTATCATCAACATATACTCGGTGCGCGTTCTTGTCTATTTTAAGTCCGCCTATCGTCAAAACATCGGGTTTCGCCTTATTCGCCGCCGCGGTCAGTTTTTCGTACCGCGCAATATGCGATTTTACCCTTGCCACAAGCTCGGATGGTGAAAACGGCTTTGTCATATAATCATCCGCCCCGAGTCCGAGACCCCTCACCTTGTCAATCTCATCACTCTTTGCCGATAGAAAAATTATCGGCACATCCGACTCGGCACGTATCTCTTTGCATATCGAAAAACCGTCGCGCCCCGGCAGCATAATATCCACAATAATAAGCGCATAATCGCCGCTCCTCGCCTTTTCAAGCCCCGAATTTCCGTCCGTTGCTATATCACATTCAAATCCACTCATCGTCAGATAATCGTTTTCAAGCTCCGCAATGCTCAAATCGTCCTCTATTATAAGTATCTTCATAAAATCCGTACATTCCTTTCACTATATCTCATCACTGTATCTCAACCGTCATATCTTTGATATGACGGCAGGATAATTATAAACTCACATCCGCCGCCGCTTCGGTTTCTCGCCCATATCTTTCCGCCGTGGTCGGCAATAATCCTCTTACAGACCGAAAGGCCGAGGCCGTTCCCCGGTATTGCGCCGTTTCGCGACGCGTCCGCGCGATAAAATCCGTCAAACACGTTCTCCAAATCCTCTTTCGGAATTCCGCGACCCCTGTCGGCGAAACAAATGCGTATTCCCTCATCATTCTTTTGCGCCGAAATTTCAAGACTGCCTTCATCGGGGTTCTTATACTTTATCGCATTTATTATTATGTTTGAAAACACGCGCCGCATATTTTCGGCATCAGCCGTGCATATTATCGGTTCGTCACCGACATTCGTCACAAGCCGCATCTTCGCAATCTGCATATCCATTTCGTACTCGGCGGCAATCTTTTTTATAAATTCATTTATATCAAGCGAAGTCATTTTATATTGCATCTTTCCGAGTTCAAGCTTTGAATAAACCGATAGATTGTCGGCGAGCCGCTCTATCAAGTCCGCCTTTACATAAATCGTATTGAGGTATCTCTCACGCATCTCATCAGTGTTTGCCACTCCGTCACGGATTCCCTCGATGTAACCTTTTATAGAGGTCACGGGCGTTTTTATATCGTGCGACAGATTGACAAGCAGAGTCTTTTTAAGGTCGTCCTTTTCTATCTCTCTCCGAACATTGCGCTGAAGCCTTAGCCTAAGCTCTTCGAAATCCGAAAAAAGTTCTTTAAGCTCTCTGTCACCCGAGCCGACAAATTCATAGCTCAAATCACCGTTTTTCATATGCCGCACGCCATTCGACAGCCGCCGCATAGGCTCTAATACCGAATTTCTCAGGTTTATTGCAATTGCCGCCGCGGTTGCAGCAAAGCAAGCAACAGCCATAGCCGCCCAGATTATTATAAACCGTATGATATACGGGTCGGATACTGAAACACCCTCGACCGCCGACAATTCTATTTCGGGATGAAAAATCATAAACACGCCGATAAGCAGTATTGATAAAACAATTATCAATACTGCCGGAACAATCAGCATTACCAGAGCCGACAAAATCAGTCTGCGTTTGACCGACATATGCCGTCACCGCCTCTCATATGTAACTTAGCATTAAAACTCTTTCTTTAAGAATAACAGATAACCTCCGCTGAAAAAAGTTATTCCGTACCCGAGCATAAGCGCCGACTTTGCGACAAGCGCGCCGAACGGCAGAGTCGCACCGAGCCAAATCCTGTGCCATTCGGTGTACGAGGTAAAGAGCAGGTTGCTGCCTGCCGCCGAGAAAAACCCACTTGCCTTTGCCGCAACATAAATCACGATACACAAAAACATTGCCGAAGTCGGACTTTTTGTGAGCTGGTTTATAAACGCCGCCATTAATATCAAAATAAATATCGGTATCAAATCAATCATATACGCGCCGAACGCATACAAAAGCCCGTCCGCACCGCCGCCGAAAGCCGAGCATATCGCCGCCACGATAAACATTGCGGCAAGCACAATCGCGCTCAATACAAGCGGCGCAAGTATCTTGGCAATATACACCGCGAATCTTGTCACCGGCCGCATAAGCTGTGCCCTTATCGAAAGGCTGTGATACTCTGTCGAAAAGAGGTCGCACACCGCCATCATTGCAACAAGCGGCACAAACACCGACACGAACATCGGAAGAACCATCATCGGCATATTCACCGTAAACGAAATATTCGATGTGCCGACAAGCCTGTTTGCAAGCCCCAAAGCCAACATCGTCGCAACGCATATCACCGCGGCAATCACAGAAAGGACGATATACTTCTTTCGCACCGCAAGTTTTTTTAATTCACCCAAAAAACAAGCCTTAAACCCTGTCACAGCGATACACCTCCTCCACAGCCACGCACGACCGAGATATAATATTCCTCTAAAGACGGGCGGTATTTAAGGGCGTTTTCGAGAGTATCAAACGCCGCAATTTTTCCCTCGTGCAAGACCGCAACGTGGCTGCACACCTTTTCGAGTTCCGCCGCAACGTGTCCCGATATGAGACACGCCGCTCCGTTTTGTTTTGACATCTGTTCGATAAGCTCACGAATTCGGATTACGCCCTCAATGTCGAGACCGTTAAGCGGTTCGTCAAGCACCATAAGCCGCGGCCGCGACAGTATCGCCATAGCAAGCCCGAGCCTTTGTTTCATTCCGAGCGAAAACTTGTTTACCTTATCGTCTTTGTATAAGACCAGTCCGACCAGTTCAAGCGCTTTTATTATTTCATCATTGCCGACATTCGGATAATACCGCGCCGCCGTTTTCAGATTTTGATACGCCGACATATACGGATAAAGCGCTGGGCTTTCTATCAAAAAACCCACATCCGCAAGAGCCTCGGCAGGCTCAGTCTCGGTATCGTGACCGAAAATCATTATTCTGCCGCTGTCATGGTGAATAAGCCCGGCAATCGCTTTCATAATTGTGGTCTTTCCCGAGCCGTTCGGCCCCAAAAGACCGACAATATCACCCTGATTTACAACAAGGTTTATATTTTCTATCCCCCGACCGTTTTTGTATTTTTTGGTCAGGTTCTCTGTTTCAAGTATTTTTTGCATACAAATTCTCCGTTTATTTAAAAAATATCTGCTATTGTAAAAATTATTTCGGATTTCATATTAGGTTATTCACCTTTATACTTTTTTAGTCTATCGTCATTGTGTCGTCACCGTTATCCGAGGTGTCGTCCGTTTTATATATCAAACATTTATCCATATTATCCATTTTTTGAATTTCGTCCGCCGGTATGGGGTCAATGCTTGTATTGCCGAAATCATAGAACGAAAAATCAGTCGTCAATGTCATATTATGCTCGCCGCCGTTTTTGTCATATCCGCTGAAATTTATAACACACTTAATATCGCCGGGATGTTGGTTTTCGTCAACCGACATATTAAACTCAGCATTCTTGACATACGGCTCGCCCGAGCCGAAAATCGCAAGCATTGCGCGCGTTTCGGGGTCTGTTTCGTCCTCTGCCGAAACATTGTCGGTGTTCATATTCGAGGTTATCACCGACGCTATAAGCGACACACCCGAATTGACATATGCCGGCATCTGGTCTTTGGTAAGGCTCACCGAATACCTCGATACTCCGTCCTTGTTCTCGGTCATTACAAAGTTATTCTTTAAATCCCCGACAAGAACATCGCCGACCGTTTCACAAAATCCGACCAGCTTATCGCCGAAATCGCTGCCCTCGCCGCCGCTTATCTGTTCAATCGCCGTTCCGGGCTTATATCCGCCGTTGTTATAATAATACGCGTGCGTTCCGCCGTGCGATGCTACCACCTTGTTTATCTCTATGTCACCCTGAAGCTGGTTCAGGTCATAATACATATTGTCGCCGAATTCGTGTGTGTTTTCATACCGATATGCCGGGTCGCCGTTTATGTTCATCTTCCATCCGCCGTAATACGCACCGACTTTTTGGTCATCGACTTTAAGCTCCGCCGTATAATCGATTGACATATTGTCGGCATACAAAAGGCTCTTTAGAGCATTCTTGCAATTCGTATAACTGTTCGCATTGTCATAGTTCGCAAAGACCGCACAGGTCAGCAAAACCGCCCCTGCACCCAATCCTGCGATTGCTTTGAAATACTTCTTTTTGATATTCATAGTAATACCTCTCTCTTTGCTGTTTCATATTTTGCATAACTGTTCGCAATGTCAAAACCGGTTTGATGCGCCTTGCGTTTATGTTATGATAACAGTATAAACCGCCGATATTGAATATTTGTAAAGCAAGTATAAACAATTTCTAAATATTTACCCCCAATTTATTAAGCGCAAACGGTGAACTTATAAATACCCGAGCCGAAGGCGTGCTTTGTTCCGTTGAACTCAAAGCGACAGGCCGTGTTTGACGGAACTTCTATCTCAAATTCTGCGCCGCCGTCAACCTTGCGCCACTGTGAGCGAATCTTTCCGTACATCGTGTCTATTGCCGCATTGGCAAAGCTGAGCCGCTCATCTAAAACGGGCTTTATCTCAAACGCCTTGTACCCCGGTGCGGTGTATTTTATTCCGCATATGTCGGTAAAGAACCACGATGCAACCGCACCGTAGGCATAGTGATTGAACGAATTCATCTTTTCGCTCCACATACTTCCGTCGGGCTTTAATCCGTCCCAATGCTCCCAAATCGTGGTTGCGCCCATCGATACCGAATAGAGCCACGACGGGAATTCGCGCCGCAGAACCAAATCATACGCAAGAGACGCATATCCGTTATCCGACAAAGCATATATGATATACGGCGTGCCGACAAATCCCGTTGTCATCGCCTTTCCGTTATCCTCGACCAGCTTTGCCAAATCGGCGGCAACCGCCGTCTTGTTGTCGGTCAGGTCAAAGTATAATACAAGTGCGTTCGCCGTCTGGGTCTGTTGCTTGACCGTTCCGTCATCGTTCAGATACTCGTCCGCAAACGCCGCCTTGATATTCTTGTACAAATCATTATAATAATTCGCCTTTTCGGTATAGCCGAGAATTTCAGCCGTCATAGCCGTATTATGGCACGAAACGGCATAATAAGCCGTGGCAATAAGGAATTTATCCGTCTTGCCCTCATAACTGCCTTCCTCCGCATCAAGTCCGAGCCAGTCGCCGAACTGGTGACCCGTGTTCCACAGATACGGATTTTCGCCCTGTGCCTTTATGTATTCGACCCAGCGTTCCATACTTTCGAATCTGTCGGCAAGAATGGTTTTGTCGCCGTAAGCGCGGTAAATTTCGGTCGGACAAATCGTTATCGCATCGCCCCACGCCGCACCGTTGTATTCGCCGCTCATTCTCGGCACAATCATCATAATTTCACCGTTGCCCGGCTGTTCGAGAGCCGCGTCACGCAGCCATTTGTTAAACAGCGCACCAACATTTCGGTTGATTGCCGCCGTCTTGATAAACACCTGTGCATCGCCCGTCCAGCCCTGGCGTTCGTCACGCTGAGGACAATCGGTCGGAACATCTACAAAGTTATCATCCTGTCCCCAAAGCACGTTTTTGTAAAGCTGATTCAAATCACTGTCGGAACACTCAAATTCCGCCGTCTTTTTATAATCGGTATGCATCGGATATGCCTTAAAATCATCAAGAGATATATCCCCCGGGTATTCGATAAGACGAATGTATCTGAATCCCTGGAAGGTAAATGTCGGCTCAAACTCCTCTTTTTCGCCGCCGCGCAGGGTATATTCAATAAGGTTTTTTGCCGAGCGCATATTCGCCGTATAGAAATTCCCGTCTTTATCCAAAACCTCGGCGTGGTCGAACACAACGCGGTCGCCCGACTTGCCGCTTACCGCGAAATGCACAACGCCCGTCAGATTCTGACCGAAATCAATAACCCTCTCACCCTTTGGCGTGGTGATAAGCTCAATCGGCGCAATTTCGCCGTGGCGTTTAACGCTTTCGTGCCGCTGACCCAAAATATGCGCATAAGGATAGTTTTTCATAACAACCCTCTTTAGCTTGCCCTCGTCACAGTCGGGAAGATACATCGAGCCGTCATACATCCGCGCGTCATATGTTTCGCCGTCATATATATCCGCTCTTGTCCACGGCGAATCAAAGCACTTCCAAAAATAATCGGTGTATATTCCGTCCTCTGTTCCATCCTCATATTCAACATCGAGCTGCAAAAGCGCCGCCGTTTCCGACAGGTCATATGAATTCATTGTAATACGCCCTCTCGCCCAGCCGTCGGCAACGGTTATACAAACCGCGTTTTTGTCACCGAGCATATCCGTCACGTCATATGTCTGATAAAGCAAATCAAGGTGTATGGGCGTTGAACCGGGCGCAAGATATGTATCGCTTACCCTCACGCCGTTTATATGTATCTCATACACACCGAGGGCGGTCGCATAGATACGCGCCTTTTTTATTTTTTTCTTGGGCGAAAATTCCTTTCGGAACACCGAGATATACCCGTCTTTGTCAAAATTGGTTATCCAGCGGCCTTTCCAGTTCTTCCATGACATAAGACCCGTTTCAAAATATCCGTTTATCTCGGCACATTCGCCGTTGTTGTCCCAAACGGTAACGCAAACATCATAACGAGTTTTCGGTTTCAATGCGCCGCCGTCATACTTGACAAAAATGCTCGAATCGGATTCGACTCTGCCGCTGTTCCATACATCGCCGACAACGATTCTGTATGCCGTCTGGTGCGTATTTTCTTCATCGGAAACGAGCTTCCACGAAAATTCGGGCTTTTCAATATCGATTCCGATAGGATTTTCAAGATAGTTTACGGTAAGTTCTTTAAGTTTAAGCATAATTTTTCTCCTTTTATCTATGTATTGCTTTTAGATATATATTGCTTTATAAAAAGTCGGTTATCCGCGAACCCTTATAAATAAGCGTTCCCGTTTGGTTTATTTCGCAGCGGTTATAAAATTCGCGCGACACATAAAATGTCAGTCTTTTGTTTCCGTTCAAAAACGCGACAATATATTTTTTGTCCTTAAACGGCGGCTGTGATTTTGACACGACCGTCTTTATGTATGTTTGTTTGTCAATAATCCTTGCCGTCACGCGCTTTTCGGCGCACCGCCGTGATTTTATTATCCGTATAATAATTCCCGCAGCAATCAAAACTTCGATTGCGCACAATATTATATTTATGATATCGCCTGTCATTTTTCTTCTTCCTCATCTTTGGCGTCGCCGTATTTCTTTATAACGGCAAGCTCTTTCGCCGTCTTTATCGCGCCCCTGCCGAAATCGTTTTTTAATCTCATAACCGTGTCCGACAGGACTTCTTTTTGCATATCCTCCCCCGATTGCGGCATAAACGAGAGCTGTTCGCATTTTATGTCGGTAAGATTGGATGTCGAAATTCCGATAAGCCGCACATTTTTGTTTATCGTCTCGCCGTCAAACAGGCTTTTTGCCACGGAATACAGCTTTTCGCGGCTGCGCACACATCCGCCCGAATACGCGCGCGTTATGCTTTTCATATCCGCAAATTTAAGTTTTAAAGTTACGGTCTTGCACCACAGCCCCTTGCGATAGAGCCTGAAACTCACATCATCGGCAAGCATATAAAGCGTGTCATAAAGGGTTTGTCGGTCACTCGGCTTGTGCGAATCCATATCAGTCAAAAAGGTCGTTTCGCGCCCGATTGACTTTGGCGCGGCGTTCGGCGTGACCTCGCGGTTGTCGATTCCTTCGGCGTGTAATCTCATCTCATGCGCCGTGTTTTTGAACATATAAAGCCGCTCGTCCGATGCGGCGGCAAGCTGTCCGACCGTTCTTATCCCGATTGAATTCAGACGTTCAGCCGTCTTTTTGCCTATTCCGTAAAGCTCACCGACAGGTCGGTTTTTCATCAGCTCGGCAAATTCCCTCGGCGACCGTATCACAAAAAAGCCGCGCGGCTTTTTTTCTTCGCTTGCACACTTTGCGCTCATCATCGAATACCCGACCCCGACCGAACACGTCAGCCTTACCGTTTCAAACACGCGCCGCTGAATCGTCTTGGCAATATCCTCTGCCGCACCGAAAACGAACTCGCTTCCCGTGACGTCCATATACCCCTCGTCAAGCGACACAAATTCAATCTTATCGGTATATTCCGCCATAATGGCGTGAACCTTGTCGGACGCGTCTTTGTACTTTGCAAAGTGCGGCTTTATAAACACCGCACTCGGGCAGCGGCGATACGCCTCGGCGCTGCTCATTGCCGAATGCACGCCGTACTTTCTCGCGATATAGTTACAGGTCGAAACAACGCCGCGCGTTCCGGGCGGAGAACCGACAATTACGGGTTTTCCGACAAGCGCAGGATTGTCACGTTCCTCAACCGAGGCAAAAAACGCGTCCATATCCAAATGTATTATCTTTCGCACGCGGCGCACCCCCTTTGGTTATGTCTTTCCTTATTATATATGATACTTAAAAAAATTGCAATAGTTTTCAATAATTAAAAAAGTTTTATAAAAATTTTTGCCAAGCAAATACACATTTCTATAAGATTGTGTCGGTTTGCATTATGTGCGTAGCCGTAATTTAAAATCAAAAATAATTTTCACATTGCCGCTCAAGGGGAAGGCTTAATCACACTGTGCGTTATCCGTATGATTTCGCGACATACGGATAACCATAACTAATTTATATCGCAGGGTCGGTTGTATAATCAACAATTTTATATCTGCCGCTCAAATTTTCAATACGATAAATCCAATCAGATCCTTCCATCACCGTAATGCCCGATTTTGTTTCCTCTACAACCTCTGTATCCCAAACAAAATAAACATTTCCTTTTTTCCTTATGCTCTTAACCGATAAATTAAGTAAATTACATTCTGATATATTATGCTTTTGATAATATGAAAATTGCGTATTAAATGCATACGAACCATATATCAAAACATTAGACATATAATCACCGAATGAGTCTTTTGTTCCCGAGCCATAATTGATAAAGTCAGCATAGCTTCGGTAATACCCCCTTATTGTATTCACAATATCATCATACTCGGATTTTGATGTCACAAGGGTTGAACCCGATATGCCGTCCATTCTTTTATATGTATACGCCGAATTATATAAATCTTCAAGCACGACCGTTTCTTCGGCTTTTTTACTTTCGGTATTTGACGGTTTGGGTGTCGTCTGTGACGGCGTTGTTTGCGTTGCCGTCGTCCGAACATTTTTGTCATTCGTCTTATCAATCACAAGAACCGTTGTAACAACGGCGCATATTACTGCCAATGCCGACAACACCGAAACAAGTATAATTCCGTTTCTTTTTCTCTTTTGTTCGACAGGATAAACCGTCTCATTCATCGGAATCGGATTTTTATAACTTTTCTGTGGAGCTGCCGCCGATTTTTGAGTTTGAGAGGGTTGTGCCTTTCCCAATATCGCGTTCATAAGCTGTTCGATATTTTCAAATCTATCGGCGGCCTTAACCGCCATTCCCTTTTTGATAGCATAACGAACGTTCGCCGAAAGATATTCGGGTATGACAAGCTCATCGTCCATTACCCTCTCTATCGATTCGGGCGGAGTATTCCCCGTGACCATTCGATAAAGCGTTGCCGAGAGGGCGTACACGTCCGTCCACGGCCCTTGATTGCCGCGTGTTCGGTATTGTTCCTCAGGCGCATACCCCGGTTTTAACGTCACCGATATACTTTTGTTATCACCAAACGACTGCCGCGCCGCTCCGAAATCTATCAGCTTTACTTGTCCGTCCTTTGTCATAAAGATGTTGTCGGGGCTTATATCGCGGTGTATTATCCCTGTTTTGTGTATCTCTTTAAGTGCCTCTGTCACGGGCATAAGGATTTGTATACTCTCGCTCTCGCCGAGCTTGCCGCCGCGGCGGTTGAGATATTGTTTTAAGTCCGTTCCGTCAAGGTATTGCATCACCATATACGCTGTGCCGTTCGCACCGAAACAATCCTTTACGCTTACCACACCGGGATATTCCGAAAACCGCGCGAGCGTCCGCGCCTCGGTCAAGAACTTTTCCTTGCCTTTTTCAAAGTCCGTTTCGCCGCCGGCAAACGCCCTCACCGTTCGGCTTTCGGATTCTCTCTGCGCCGAATCGTTCGGGTAATATTCCTTTATCGCGACCCTCGTACCCAAAACATTGTCATATCCGATATATGTAATTCCGAATCCGCCCTGTCCGAGCGCGATTCCGACCGTGTATCGGTCGTTCAACCTGCTGCCCGGCTGTAGGAAGTTTTGTGACGCGTTTTTCAATTCTTGTTCATTCAATCCGCATTTCGGACATATTACCGATTCGCCTTTGTCCGTCATACAACCCATACATAAGCTCATTGTACCACCCCGTTTATGATTTTATGTTTTTTATTTGTATACGGGGCGGTTACGAACCGCCCCGTAAAATGTTAATCAAATTATTTTGATTTGCCGATTTCGTTATTCCGTGTAATTTCGTGACATACGGATAACCACAGCGATTAAAACGTTATTCTATACTCCTTATTTCCGAACATAATCATATCGCCGCTGTTGACCTTTGTCTTGCCGACAAACGTCATACCGTTAAGAGTTGTTCCGTTGGTCGATTTTAAATCCTCGACAAGCATATTTCCGTTTTCAAACACAAATCGGCAATGCTTGCCCGATGTCTGGCTGTCGGATATTACAATATCACAATCGGGATTCCTGCCGACCAGCAACTCGCCCGACAAAAATCCTTTTTTAACATCGCTGCCGCCGACCTCTGTCATTGTGACGGGCATACCGCTTGTGTTTCTCACCCTGCCGACAGGGGTCGGGTCAGGTGTCGGCGGCATCGGCTTTGGCGTGTTCGCGTCATATTGTGAGTACACGTTTCCGCCTATCGGCGCCCGATATTCGGGTTCGCTGTTCTTGTTATTCCTGCTTATAAGGGCTATTATCACCACTATTATTGCAAGCACAAGCAAGATTACCGCTATTATTATAATCATATTCATATTCAAATTTATTCCTGACATTGAATTTCCCTCACTTTCATTTGTTTGCGCCGTCCCGGGTACGCTTGTAGGTACCACGCCGAGGCTGTCCTGCGGCTTTTTAAGCACGCATTCGGTTTCATCCGTAATCTCATGTTCGTTCTCCCAAACCGACATTTTAATATTATGCGATTTTTCGTCGGCATACGCCGCGCTGTAACCCAAATCTATCATAAGAGTCTGTTTAAGGCGGTCGAACAGAGTATCATATATACTTTCGGGACTGTATTTATAAAGATTGTATTTTTCGCCGTTTGTCGCCTCGGTAAGCCTGTTTACAAATCTCTCGCCCGAGCCGCGCGTGCCGGGATTCCATGCCGAATATACGGGTATGGTCTTTTCTTTAAACTTTTGCACAATCTCGTCCTCGGTCGTGCCGCCATACTCGTTTATTCCGTCCGTCAAAAGTATGACAACTTTTCTTTTCGGAATCCCGACATCGGTTCTCTCTATCAGTTCAAGAGCCTTTTCAAGACCGCCATAGAGCATTGTCCTTCCGTCACTGTTCGAAATATTGTTCACCGTCTCGGCTATTTCCTGCGATGACTGTGTATAATCGCGCACAATTTTAGCCTCGTTGCCGAATGTAACGATTGCCGCACGGTCTTTTTCGCTCATCTTTTCCGCCCAATGCACGGTCGATTGTTTTATCTTGCTAAAAGCCGATGCGCCGATTGAACCCGACACGTCTATCAAAAATATATACGCCATTCCCTCGCCCGATTCCGAAAACCTTTTTACCCTCTGAACCATAAGCTTTTCGCCGTCAATATATGTATTGATTTTCGACGCCTGCGGCGGTTCAACGGCTTTTCCGTCCGAATCGGTCATATCAACATAAACCCTCAAAGCATCATTAAACGGCTGTACCTGTCGGATATTGATTTTGTTCAAACCCTCGGCACTTGTACATACCGATGTAATAACCAGAAACAACGCCGCCAGCATACATACTAATCTTTTTGCCACCTGAATCCCTCCCCGCATAGCTGAACAAGAATAAGCTCGCTGTTGCCCAGTTCAATGCAGTCGCCTGTTTTTATTTCGGTCGGAACATAGACCTCATCGCCGTTGAGATACACAAGGCCGTGACCCTCACCCGGGTATAAAATGAAGTTGTTCTTTTTCGGGTTATAACTCACCACTGCGTGGTTTTGGCGTGCTATGCCGTTGTCCGACTGAATCGCAACATCCATATTCGCCGCTCTGCCGATAAAATTCTTTTCGCTGCGCAATCTGTAATCCTTGCCGACATCCGGGCCGTTGATACACACGAGCCAGCCGACAACGGGATCAAACCCCATCGAGCCGCGCATAAGTCCGACCGTCTTGCCATCCGTGTTGTTGGCGTTGCGCTTTGCAACCGTTTTTTCAATCGGCGGCGGTGTCGGTGCGGCCGGCTGTTGAAAGCCTCCCTGCATCGCCGCTCCGTTTTGCTGTTGGTTGATACGGCTGAGCGGCATTGTTACTCCTGCCGCCGCGCCGCCGTTCATCGCGCCTCCCATTTCACAAAAAGGACAATTCGCATATTTTGTGTCATCATAAAAATGACCGTTACTACATCTTTTCATTGACATAATTCTCACCTCATAAATTTTTCTTTTTAGTTTATTCTTTTATACAAAAACAGTTATTGCCGAAAAGTTGTCGCAATCATCGCAAGACTTAGTGTTTTCTTTCACGATTCTCACCATTTTGGCAATCCACCGCGAAGCCGTCTTTGATTTTTTCAAGCTGTCGGTCATCTGTTTTTCGTCTATGTTTTCCCAAAACCCGTCCGTGCAAAGCAAGAACGCGTCACCCGGCTTTATATCAACTTTTTTGTGAATGTCGGGTTTGAACTTTTCCGCCGCGCCCATTGTGCGGATAAGGCGGCTTTGTTCATCGCTCTTTCGAATATCGTTATACGATATTTCGCCGCTCATATATGACATATACGCAACCGAGTGGTCAGCCGTTATCTCGAGAATATTGTTGTCCCTAAAGAAATACAGCCTGCTGTCGCCGATATGCCCCCATACCGCCTCGCCGTTATTTATCAAAAGCGCGGTCATCGTTGTCCGCATACGCTTATACAGCACATTGCTTTCGATAAGGTCAACAAGACCCTCTTGTGAGCTTTCTAACAGATGCTTCATATTGCCCTCGCTGCATTCAAACTCGCCGCCGACAATCAAATTTCGCTCCGCTTTATCCAAAACGCACTTTGACGCAAGCTCGCCGTAAGAATGTCCGCCAAGACCGTCCGCCACAGCAAAAAAACCGATGTCGGCGTACATTTCGAGGGTAAGAATTCCGTCCTCGTTATTATCGCGCTTGCCTATGTCACAAACCCTGCCGAATTCCATGGTCATCCTCCTTTATTTTTCCGACTTTATTTTTCCAAGCCTACGCTGAACATCGCCGTCCTGTCGCCGATATAGAACCGCGCGCCGTTTAAGAGAACGGTCGGCACTTTCGGCTGAAGCTTTGTTCCGTTCGCAAGATATGTACCGTTTGCCGATGACAAATCCGTCACATAGAATCCCTGCTGACTCTTTTCGTATCTGACCGTACAGTGTGCACGGCTTATTCCCGGTGAATCGGCAGGCATAACGATTTGACACACCATCGGGTCTCTGCCTATGGTAACGCCGTTATCGTCAAGATAGAATCTCTGACCCATAAATTCGCCGCTTACGCAATACAAAACGGGTTTTGCCTTTTTGTGTTTTTTAACAAGCACAATGATTAAAAATGCAATCGCACCGACAAAGATAACTCCGACAACGATAAGCGCAACCCACGCTATTTTCATTGACTGTGCCTTGATATACGGTATTCCGTTCTGGTCAAGAACCTTTGTAAGCTCGGATATTTTTATCGCAACGCCTATGCCGTCCGTCCTGTTGGATTTTGCAAAGTTAATGCCGACAACCTCACCTTTGTCATTGACAAACGGGCCGCCCGAATCGCCGTTGCTTATCGTCACATCAAGCACATATACGCTGAGCGCCTGAAAGTTTTCGTAAATCTGTATCGAGTTTTGCGAACCTATATTACCGCTGCGGATTTTCACCTCTTGGTCAATTGCACCCGACAAAGCGTCAACATCCCCCGGAAAGCCGAGAGCATAACCGCCCGTTCCCGCTTTGACCTCGCTGTCGTTTAACTTAATCGGGTTAAGGTTGACCGGCGATTTCAATCTCAAAATCGCAATATCCGATGCCGGAAGCGGCGTCATAACCTCTGCGTCAATCATATTATCTCTCGATAAAAGAATAGACACTCTCTTTGCGCCATCGACAACGTGATAATTGGTAACGATATAAGATACCGGTGATGTTTCGCCTATGGCAAAGCCCGTGCCGAACGCCGTCCCCGAATCCGTTTCGGAAATAACCCTGACAACACTTTTGCTTGCCTCTCTGACCGCCGCCGGTGCCGATTCCGCAAATGCCGTGACCTGCATAAGCACCAATAACCAAACTCCTAAAATACATCCTATTTTCTTCATCATAACTCCTGTTCCGCCATTTTGGCTTTTGTATATTTTTATTTTTAATTTTTTTCTATATAATTTTGAATATCACGGCGGTCGCATTGTCCTGTGCCGCCCTTTGCTTTTGCTCAACCGCGTTTATAATAGCCTGAGCCGTCCGCCTTTTCGAATTGCTTAAAATCATCTCGATTTCGTCATCGCCGAGGGTTTTGTATACTCCGTCGCTGCAAAGCAGAATTATATCCCCCATTCTGAGCGGAAAGCGCCGCTCGTTTTTGTCTATCTCCGAAAGGGTGTCAAGCCCGAGATATGAGGTCAGAGCCTCTCTCTCATAATTGCTCGCCGCCTCCTGAAATGTTATCTCGCCGCGGCTCGCCATTTCGTCAAGCTCGCGCGCGTATATATGGTCAACGTTGAGCTGTCTCAGCATTCCGTTTCGCATAAGGTATATGTGGCTGTCGCCGACAGATACCCAGCACAGCTCTTTATCCCTTACCACCGCGCCGATAAGCGTTGCGCCGCTGTTGCCTATTCGACACACGGCGCGGTTCGCCGAATACACCGCGTCCTCCATTGCCGCAAGGGTAAGCTCACCGTCTTTGACCTCGCTTGAATACACATTCAAAAACTCCTCTACGCCTGTGCTTGCCGCCGCATAGCCATCGGCAAGACCGCCCATTCCGTCAGCCAAAACCGCCACGCATCCGATGTCGGCGTTGTCGTCATCACTATAGACATTGCTGAAAATAAACGCGTCCTGCTGTTCCTCGCGCATACCTATCGTCTGGGCATTATCCGGCTCGATATAGAGCTGTTCGTGCGTCTCGCGGATCGTCATTGTTATCGGCTCGTCATCGGACGAGAACGTGTCGCGCGGCATTCGCCTCGCCGCTTTTGCGGCTCTCTTTTTTCGCTTCTTCATCGCCTTTTCATCGGCAATAGCCGTCCTGTCGGCTTTTTTAAAGAATCTCAATATTATTCCTCCCTCAAACTCTGCCTAATACGGCTTGATTTCGGTAATACAACAGTCATTCCACTTTGTACCTCGGTATATACTGTCAATGGTTATTTTTATATAATCGGTCGTCTTTATACCGCCGAAATCCACATCCTGATATATATAATTCGCCTTATCGAACACATCTTCAAGGGTTTTTGCCACCGATGTTCCGTCCGAAAACGAAATTGTTATATCTTTGGGTCTTGAATTTGCGTAATATATCCACATTCCGTAACCGTCACTGTATTTTGTATAGCCGTTCAGAATTTTTACCCCCTTGACCTTTTGCGGCGAATCGGCGAAAAGCTTTATCCACTGTCCTACTCCGCCCGGGACATTCCACGCCGTGTCACATTGTCCGTCCGTTGCATAATACGGCCCGTATTTTCTGTTTGCCGAGGTTGCCTCGGTCACACCGGACGCGGTTGCACTCGGAAAGTATCCGCACCGATAAGGTTCTTCTTTTACCGTGGTATTATCAGCAAGCCGAATATCCGATTGATTATCGTTTGAGTTGCCTTTGGCAAGAGATACCGCCGCCGCCGCAATCAGCGCCGCGACCAAAACCGCAAGTATCGAAACGATTATAATAAGCGCGGTTTTGCTTTTATCCGAATTGTCCCCCGAATAATTGCCCGAATTTACATTCGGCATATTATTCGGCGGAATATATCCGCCGCCGTGCATTTGTGAAACATTACGGTTATCGGGTCTTATGCTCGGATCCGCGGCGATGCCCTGTTTCCGCATTTCGCCGCTCGGAATCTGTCCGCTCATCATAAGCGCCCTCTGAAGATCATCAACGCTCTCAAACCTGTCCGCCGCCTTGACCGCCATTCCCTTTCTGAGGGCAAACTGTACATTCGGCGATAAATAATTCGGTATCACAAGTTCGTCATTTATCGCGCGGTCGAGAGAATCGGGCGGCGTGTTGCCCGTAAGCATCTTATACAGCGTTGCCGTCAGGGCATAAACATCCGTCCACGGACCTTGATTGCCGCGCGTTCGGTATTGCTCCTCGGGCGCATACCCCGGTTTTAATGTCACCGAAAGGCTTTTTTGTCCGCCGACCGCCTGTTTTGCCGCGCCGAAGTCTATCAGCTTTACCTGTCCGTCCGAGGTCATAAATATGTTATCGGGGCTTATGTCGCGGTGAATCACGCCTGCTTTGTGAACCTCTTTTAACGCCTCGATAACAGGCGTTAAAATACTTATGCTCTCTTTTTCGCCGAGGTGTCCGCCGCGTTTGTTGAGATAGCCCTTCATATCCGTTCCGTCAAGGTATTGCATCACCATATACGCTGTTCCGTTGGCGTTAAAACAGTCCTTAACCTCGACAATTCCGTGATACCCCGAAAAACGTCCGAGGGTTCGCGCCTCATCAATAAACTTTTGTTTTCCGTGTTCAAAATTACTGTCGGAATTCGTGAACGGCATAACCGTTCTGTCGCCCGGCACTCTTTGAGCAATATCCGACGGATAGTATTCTTTTATCGCGACCCTCTGACCGAGAACCTTGTCAAAACCGATATATGTAATTCCGAACCCGCCCTGACCCAGCGCGATTCCGACAATATACCTGTCGTTCAACACGTATCCGGGCTTTATAAACGCCGGCGAAGCACCGCCGAGGTCGTTTTCATTAAGTCCGCAATGCGGACAAATCACGTTTTCGCCTTTGTCGGTCATACAACCCATACATAAACTCAAACTCAATCACTCCCGTTCGGAAACATCCGTGTTTCCGTTTATTTTTATATAGATTTAATTTAATTCATAACTCCGCGTGAGAGCTTCATCGAGATAATTCGGCGAACCGACTCGTCAATGCGCTCCTCCGATATTTCGCCCGATGTCACAGCATCCTTTATCGCGGCAAACGCCGCCTTGGGTTCGGGTGACATAAGCACAAAGTCAACCCCGGCTTTGACTGCTCTCTTTGCCGCGTCCGCCGCGCTGTATTTTGACGTAATCGCACCCATATTGAGCGCGTCCGAAATAACAATCTTTTCAAAGCCGAGTTCACCTCTGAGCCATTCCTGTATAACCGTTTTTGAAAGGGTTGACGGCGTACCGTTTTCAACAGTCGCAACGCCCATATGCGCAACCATAACAAAGTCCGCCCCTGCGGCGATTCCCGACTTAAACGGTATAAACTCACACTCTTTCATCTGTTCGTATGTGCGTGTGCAAACACCTGCGCTCTTGTGCGTGTTTTCCTCTATGCTGCCGTTGCTCGGAAAGTGTTTGAGGGTTGCCGACACGCCCGTGTCCTGCATCGCCTTTACCTCTGCCGCGACCATATCCGCAACAATCTTTGGGTCTTTTCCGAATGAACGGTCGCCTATATCCTCGTTGTTCGCAACGGTGATAACGTCCGCCACAGGTGCGAAATCCACGTTAAATCCGAATTTTTTCAGGTTTTCGCTGAGTTTCTCTCCGACCGCCGCCGCTTTGTCGGTGTTGCCGCTCGCTCCGATTTGCGCCATAGGCTCTATCTTGGGTTCATAAAGCCCTGCGTTGCCGAGTCTCGCAACCCTGCCGCCCTCTTCGTCAACCGCGATAAACAGCGGCGTTTTGCTGTAGCTTTGCGTTGCCGAAATCATATTTTTTAGCTGTTCGGCGTCTTTGATATTCTGTGAAAAATAGATTATTCCTCCGACGGGACAGCTCTCCAGTGCCTGTTTGGTTGCGTCGCCTGCCTGTACGGCAACGCCTATATCGATTATATCCTCGGGTCTGACAAAAAACATCTGCCATATCTTTTCGTCAAGAGTCATATTTTGCACCTTTTCATTGACTTTTTCGTTTAAAGATGTATTTTGGCTCTTTCCATCCGATGCGTTCGTCTTTTTGCCGCCCGATTCATCCTCGGTTTGAACATCTGTTACCGATGAATTTTGAGATGCTTTTTTGTTATCTTTCGAACAGCCGCACGCCAACTCCGTTACGGCAATCAGCGCCGCCAAAACCAATGCTGTAATCTTTTTTCCGTTTTTATTTCTCATATTAAATTCCTTTCCGTTCGTCTTATTCCTCAACAATTCTTTCTTTTTCATACTCTATTATATATGCAAGAGAACCCGATTTATAAAACCTCATATCATCCCCGGAGTCGTTGAACGACCATACACCGTCGGCTTTGGGTTTGAAAATCTGTATATATCTTTCGGCAACGCCCGTGTTTTTGTCGCTGCCGCTCGGCTCGCCCTCGCGCCAGCGCGCAAAAGTAAAAGGCTCGCCCGTTATCCATTTTGCGCTGCTGCTGTTCCAATAACTCAACGCCTCGCTGTGCGTATAATACCCCTCGGGGGCACACGCGCCGACCCAGACGTTTCTCACGTTGCTGTAAGCGTCAAGCATATT
This sequence comes from uncultured Eubacteriales bacterium, assembly GCA_900545865.1. Classification (GTDB taxonomy): domain Bacteria; phylum Bacillota; class Clostridia; order Monoglobales; family Monoglobaceae; genus UMGS1820. The sequence continues at coordinate 2,357 of URAN01000043.1, read as the reverse complement.
CTTTATCTTTGTAAATTCATCGGAATCATTTATCGTCACAAGATGTCCGCCGGCAGAAACCGCCTCTTGGCGCGCTGTCTCCCACGTACACATCTTTACAACCACCTCATAGGTATGCTCGACAATCTTTTTTGTCTTTTTGGGTGCCGCCGTTGTTACGGCGGTCTGCGCACCGCCGCCGAAATCGTTTCCGCCTCCGCTGACAGCCACAATGATAAGTGCCGTCACGGCACAGACAAGAACCGCCGCCAGTGACGCGGCTAAAATAATCAGCTTTTTGTTAAAGCCGCTTGCCGTGCCGCTTTGAGCCGCTTTAACGTTATTAGTGTTCAACGCGCCGACTCCGCCGCTGTTTTGCACCGCAACAGCCTTATTCGTCATCGATGCCTGAGTACCGGGTTTATATTCGCCCGTCAAAGCCGCCTGAAGCTCGTCAATCGTTGCAAATCTGTCCGCCGCCTTGACCGCCATTCCTTTTTGAATCGCAAGGCGTATATTCTCGGGCAGGTAATTCGGAATAACCATTTCGTCATTCATAAGCCTTTCGAGAGAATCGGGCGGTGTATTGCCCGTTATCATTCGATAGAGCGTTGCCGTCAGGGCGTAAACGTCCGTCCACGGTCCTTGATTGCCGCGCGTTCGGTATTGCTCCTCGGGTGCATACCCCGGTTTTAGGGTCACCGAAAGGCTCTTTTGTCCGTCCATGCCTTGTCTTGCCGCACCGAAATCTATCAGTTTTACCTGTCCGTCCGCAGTCATAAATATGTTGTCGGGACTTATATCGCGGTGAATCACGCCTGCTCTGTGGACTTCCTTCAACGCGGCAAGCACGGGCATAAGAATTTTTATGCTCTCGTCCGTGCCGAGCCGTCCGCCGTGCTGTCCGAGATACGTTTTTAAATCCGTACCGTCAAGGTATTGCATCACCATATATGCTGTCCCGTTCTCGTCAAAACAATCCCTCACACTCACTATTCCGGGATAATCCGAAAATTTCGCAAGGATTCGTGCCTCTTCCAAAAACTTTTGCTTTCCGTGTTCAAAATTGCCGTCGGAATTCGTGAACGGCATAACGGTTCGGTCGCCCGGTACTCTTTGGGCAATATCCGAGGGATAATACTCTTTTATCGCGACCTTTGTCCCGAGAACATTGTCATAACCGATGTATGTAATCCCGAATCCGCCCTGTCCGAGTGCAATTCCGACCGTGTACCGACCTTGTTTGAGTTCGTGCCCCGGTCGGATAAACGCAGGCGATGCCGCCGCCAAATCGTTTTCGTTCAAACCGCAAATCGGGCATATAACATTATCGCCCTTGTCGGTCATACAGCCCATACATAATCTCAATACATTCACTCCTTAAATATATGATTTAATCATCGTTCATCGTTTAAGATATAATATTCGCGTGCGGTTGGCGCCGCAATATTAATTAACCGATTTTTGAAAATGCTGATAGTCAAGATAGCTGCTCCATGAGCCGCCCCATTCCCAATGATGCTCTGTTACAAAAATATAGTATATTTCGCTGTCGGGTCCTATGTATGCACGTTTCGCCGTGTCGCTCGTCCATTTTGATTTATCGCGCGACCAATATTCGGCGGCGTTGGAATGTGAACCCCGTCCGTCCGATGCAACATACGGATTTATTTGAGGATTAATATCAATCGCACAGCCGAGCGCGTGTTTCGAAAGACTTCCCGTTCCCGCCGTTGATACGCGATAATTGAATGCGGACGTGTTGTTGTCGTCTATCGAATCAAAATCGCTTGCGTTATAATAATCGACAAGCCGCATCTTTTCAATCGGGTATCTTATCTCGAATAACTCGGCAAAAATATCAAGAACCTCATCGGCAAGCTTTTTGTTCACAACAAGCTCACCCTCTGTAACATTGCCGTTGAAATCATAGTGCGGAATTTTGAGATACGCCAATTCGTCAAAACTGATTTTTGCTCCCTCTTTCATTGACTTTCCCATCATAAGATTTTGAATGTCGGTCGGAATCTCCGATGCCGTGCCGCGGTACGGCATTGCCTCTGACGCAGCGGCGGAATTCTTCCGTTCAGTCTCCTCCGGGGATTCCGTTTCGGTCTCCGCCTTGCCGTCCGCCGCGGTTTGGACGCGCGTTTCGGTTTGACCTGCTGCGCTCGGTGTACGGCCGCCGCCTTTGACAAGCGTAACGGTCACCGCAGCAATTGATATAAAAACAACTAAAAAACAAATAATTAAGACTTTTTTTAAAGTTTTCTCGCTCATACTTACCCCTCATCTTAGAGTAAACAATTATTTATTGTTTACCCAGACCGCTGACAAAGTTAAAGTCAGCGGTCAAATTTTTTGTAAAAAACCTTTTC
>URAN01000042.1 GCA_900545865.1 uncultured Eubacteriales bacterium | reverse complement strand
TATACATCATTTCGAAGGTTTAGTAAAGAGTTTACACAAAATTCGGGATTGACTCAACATATCCGTTGCCGATGCGGCTAAATCTTGGACTGTTTATACTACTAATCCGAGATTATGCCTGTACTTCTCGCCCATTAATTACAAATTATCATCGTGATTAGATTTACACACTTCTACAATATAATCAATTAATTTATATTCTTTTTGATTTTCCCAATCACATATAAATATGTCTGTGTAATATTTATCGCAAGGACCTATTTCAATTTGTACAGGAGAAATCGTCCCATAAAGTGCTACAAATGCGTATAAGATATGATTGTGGGTGACAAAAGTTACTGAATGAAAATGTTCACCTAATTTCATTTTATTATCAAATTTATCTAATATAGGCTTTATCTCAATTCCTTCTTGACAGAAATGAGCAAGGTCTAAAATTCCGTCACCTGTGCATATAGCATTTCGAATAACATCAAAATCATTAGACAATATGCGTTCACGAGTGTTTAATGCTGCGAATACATTAAATGCAATTTTAGCATAGACTCTCATAGTATCAATTAAGTTAATTCCGTATTCAAAATATGCCTCAACTTGGGATTTAGAGACTTGCGTGTTTTCTGCATCATTTAAAACATTGTTATTTTTTTCGACTAATTTATCTATAGCCTTTTTTATTATAGGCTTGATTATTTCCGGGTTTTCATCACTGTTAATGCCAAGAAACCATTTGTTGTCTTTAAAGCCTAACAAATAAGTATTTACAGGGATATATTTTTTTTTGATACATACTGGACAATTGTTATATGAACTGAGTTTATCAAAGAAATAATCAATTTTTTCTTTATTTGTCACTTCTGTACCAGGAGACAAAACTATATTATATGTTGTTTTATCCGTTAATGATTTCTTTGTTAGATTAGGCAAAATAACCTGGTCCAAACAAATGGGCTTGGCATCTGTTATATAACCTAAAGATAGTTTGGTCGTAACCGTATCCTTGAAAACAGATATTTTATCCCTGTTTTTATGTTTTGTTCGTCCTAATCTTTTGTAAAACATTCTATTAATGACTATAAGTGGATTTTCACGAGCAAAGGTTAACTCAATTTTTGAAAACTCATTATTTATTTGATCTGAAACAAATCCTTTTGGAAGACAGTACAATCCGCCAATACATTTAGGAAATACGTGTTCAGCAGATTTAAAAGTTGCATTATTATCATCTTTATTTGTATATATACATTTGTTCATACTAACCTCATTAAAAGTTTATAAAATAGTATTATCTTACGCATATTTATTTCTCTTGTGTTTATTGATAAAATTTGATGTGCATTAAACAAAGAAAAAAGTTCACAGTAACATCGTCATATACAATGGTAAATACGTTATTCCGTTTTCCTCTTTTAAATCTTTGGTGTGAAGAACATATGGAATGTTAGTTTGCTCTTTATATTTGTTAATAAATTTCTTTATAGAGGGTAGAGCATATCTGTCACCCGATTTAACCTCAATAGGAGAGATGTTGTGTTTATTTGTTACTTTGCTTTTAGCAATTAAAAAATCTATTTCCATTCTGTCCTGAGAATTTTCTCTTGAAGATTTGGAAAAGAAGTATAGCTTATGTCCGGAAGCAGTCAACATTTGCGCAACAATGTTTTCCATAAGCATACCTGAGTTCACGGATAACTTATCAAAGAGAAGCTTTTTATAGATTTCTTCGCTTACGATTCCGTTTTCATCGAAAGCATGACTTATAAGCAGCCCTGTGTCCGCCATATAGCATTTTAAAGTTTTTCGTTCCATATTCATCTATAAGCCAATGTTGGGTTCAGTAGAATTATAGCAATTATTAACAATCATTGCATCATCAAGCCAATAAAAGGGTTGCTTATATTCACGCATTCTCGCAGAAGGTTTAATATCACTTAATTTAAATTTTTTCTCATGCTTTGAAAGCTGTGCCGGAATCTCGTCGAAAATTGCTTCGATTTCAAGCTCGTTGCCATCAGAATGTTTCATAATATCTTCTCTGTATAGATTTAAAATATTTCGTTTAATAATATCAACCGCTTCAAAATCCCTCGTTTGAATATATTTTTCTACCGCTTGGGGCATACCTCCTACAATCATATACTGGCGAAAATAATCCATAGCTTTGCGATGCAGCATTTGCCCCATAGGTTTTTTCTTTTCAAAACAATCTTTTATAACAGGCATCAGCATTTCATTGTCCATAGCCCACAGAAATTCCTCAAAATCCATTGGATACATACGAATATGCCTCTCTTCCGACGGAATGGTAATGTCTTTTACATTTTTACGGATTGACATTAGAAAGCCGGTTTCAATGTAATCATATCTGGCATCTGCGACCAAATATTTTATAGCGGCTCTTGCTTTTGGGAACATCTGAACCTCATCAAAAATTATTGCACTTTCTCGCTTATAAAGCTTGGTGTTATAATAGCTTGACAGGTACATAAAAAGGGTATCCAAATCATCAAGATAATTAATAAACAAATCGCATACATCTTTATTCGCCTTATTAAAGTCGATAAGAATATATGATTTATAGTTTTCCTTTGCAAAACTTTCGGCAATATAGCTTTTGCCGACGCGGCGAGCGCCATCGATTAAAAGAGCGGTATCTCCGTTTGACGTATTCTTCCAATCGGATAGTTTGTCATAAATTTTCCTTTTCATAGTTTAATCCATTCCTTTCGCTTCGCTCAAGGCACAAACAAGTAATGAAAATGTTGCACCTTTCCTCCGTTTGTGATATAATCTTTTCACGGAATAGCAACATACTACAGAGCACGAGAGGAGGAGTGGCGAATTTATTTCGACCCCGCATAGTTATATGTGCCGTCATTCTTTCAAGCACAAACAAGTGGAACATTGAGCCCGGACTCTTATGATGATACAAGCAAGATTGTAAACGAAAAAGAGGTTATTGATATTGATGACCTGCCCGAGGGATATAAGCTTCCGATTGCACAATGGATTGACGCATGCACAAACTACGGCGAGTTGGTGTGTGATGTCGATGCGGGTGTACTTGTCAATCGCGTGCTTGACGCAGCGACGGTTGCATGCCGTGAAAAGAGAACGGTTAAAATATAATTAAAAACGGCGGTTGTTACACGTTTCGGATGACAGAAAACTGTGTAATTTATAAAGCCGATAACACAAAACAAAACTGCGGAATACGAATTGTGTTCTGCGGTTTTGATTTGTGTTATTGGGCTGACGACATATGTTCAGCTTTCTTTAAATTCGTTCAATAAAATTCCGTTTGCTTTATTTTCGTTATTGTTGTTAAGCGTTGTGCGCGAATAGAAATTTCTGTATTCCATAGGCGTTTTGTGTACATGATACTTGAAAAACTTAATAAACGAATTTGAACAGTTGAATTCAAGTATTGATGCAATTTCTTTTATTGAATAATTCGAGTTTAAAAGCAGGTTTTTAGCCTGAGAAACGATGAAATTGCATATAAGCGATTTAAGAGACGTATCAAAGTATTTCTTCGTCAGGCGCGTCATATATTCGGGGGTAAAGTTAAAGAAATTTGCAACATCGGTAACGGAAAGCTTTGCACTTGCGTTAATGCGAATCCATTCGAATATATCGCGCGCAAGCTTGGGAACATCATCCTTTTTTGAGTTTTCGTTACAGAGCTGCATCAGTATATTGGCACAAAGGATGTCAAGGTGAAAGGCATCGGGATTGGGAACGGCGCTGTAATGCAGCAATTCTTTTAAAATCTGAAAATTATCAAAATTGTTCAGAGCAACGGGAAAATCGGGGAACAATGAAAAATCGTTCAAAAAGAAATGTACCCAATAAAATGAGGTAAAGCCGACGCTGGGCTTAAAGCCATAGTGCCGCTTGTGCGCCTTTAGATAGAGAGTGTCGCCTCTTTTGAGAGAATACTCTTTCCCGTCCTCGTTTATATGGACTTCGCCCGCGGTCACAAAAATAACTTGATGCGTCTTTTGGGTAACATCGGGGTGTATCCACTCTTTATCGGTTATAAAGTGTCCCGTCTCTCTGAAAGAAAATTCACATCTGCCCGATTTAATCATAAGCATAACGCCCTTTCCGCTTTATTCATACTCTTAATATAGCACAGTTTAACGCCTGTTGTCAATATGATTATATCATATTTTTTCGGTTAAAAACGCATTGGTCATATTTTGGCACAAGAAGTCAAATTTTTCATCTTGAAACGTCTTTGGGCGTGTGATACAATTTTTGTATAAAATAAAAACTCAAAATTTTTTATAAAAACGAGGAGGTTCAACAATGAAAAAGAACAGTTTATTATTCGGTTTGGTTATCGCCCTTACGGCTCTGAATTTTCAGGCTTTTGCGGCCGGTGAAACCGAGACGGACGGCATGGTGGCGGAGACGGCAAAATCGGTCGCGAGCGATAAATATGTTATCTTTGCGGAAGATTTTCAGGGTATGAAAGAGTATAATGATACGATAGGCGATTATAACAAAGACGATAATATTTCGGTGCCGACAGGCTGGCTCGATGCAAGGGCGTTGCCTTTTACCGCCGACAATATCAAAAATCAAGGTAATGCATACACGGATTATTGGAATATGAATGATTTGCATATTTTTATGTCGGAGAATAATCACAATTCTTGGACGAGAGGTTCGATTCATATGCAAGACAACGCCGGCGGAATCGAGGGTAACATTGCTCTGTCACTGTCAACCTCGCAAAACGGCGCGGCGTATAACAGCAGCACGGGCGCAGGCGCGAGCCAAGGCGGATATGTTAAATACTTCTCCAACGGTGTGGCGGCAGGCAACTTTACGCTTGAATTCGATGTCCTTGTGAACAATGGCGGTTCGTGGGCGCTCGGTCTTATTCCGTATGATAATTATGATGCGGCAATAACATATGGCACATACGGAGGCAGCACAAGTAATCCGACATCGAATTTTACGGGAAACAGAACCGGTGATTGGGGCAATGGCAGAAATCTGACCACAAGAGCGCAGTTTTCTTATGTAATAGGTCAGATGACAAGCGATGATAAATTATACTTACCGACAGGTGTTGGCAAGGCATATAATACAACAAATTTTACTCCGCTTAAAGACGGCGACGGAAACGCGGTTACTTTAACAAACGATTTAGCGGACGATGATTATACAAAGACGGCGTTTAATCATATCAAAATGGAATTTGACCTGTACGGCGGCGTTCATAAAGTAACGGTAACGGACATAGCAAAGGGAACGGAGAATACTTATAATTGGACAGACGCAACACCCGGACGTTTTGAAAAGGGTGTTATGGGTATCACTTTGCAAAAGTGCAACGACGGTTCTTCCGTCAGCGGTGCGCGTGTTCTTTTTGATAATATAGAGGTGCATAAAAACAACGCATATTTTATCGAACAGGACTTTTCGGGTTATACAAAGAATAAACAAGTTCCCGGCGGATGGTATATGTCGGGCGACCAGCTTGCTAAAAAAGCATCAATTGCAAATATGGCATATAATAACGCTCGTGTAGGCTCAACCGCAGGTACGAGCGGCGAGGACGGAGATTATGCGTTTAAAATTAATGCTGCAAACGGAAATCCGCAGGAAAACATTTTCATGTCGCTGTTCACAAGACCGGCATACGGCGGACACCCCATATCGGTTGAGTTTGACCTTAAAGCATCAAAAGATACCAGCTGGCAGCTCCACCAGATTGACCAAGAGTACATATTTGCGATGAAAGGTTATAACTATGACGGCGGTGCGGAACAACAAGATTCGACAAACAGCGGATTGATGTATTACGCGAGCATAGGCGGACGCACATTCAGCGCGAACAATGCTATCTTGGGGTATTCGGGCTGGAACGGAACGAAAGATATAGCGGCGAATCAACTTATGTCCGCACAAACGGGAGTCTCGGGAAATACATACAGAACAGGCGACAAAACGGGTAAGGGTCTCGATATTACATACGGCGGTGCGTCGGCATGGGCATACAGCGAGGGTGTGAATCTTAAAAATGAAAACGGCGGTGATTTTAGTTATGATAAAGCGGAAGAACAATGGAATCATTACAGAGTGACAATCGTTCCCAAAGCGGATGGCACCGGCACCGATTATGAGATTGCAATCTGGCCGTCGGGAATGACAGAGAATGAGGCAAATGCGAGTGAGGACCCTGACAAAGCACCTTCTTACGGATATGCGTCAAGTAACCGTAACTCAATAGCCAAGCCTATGTGTGGTATCGGATTTTTGGCTCTTTCGGACCAAAGTACAGCAACGGGTAATATCGAAATAGATAACATTAAAGCATATGAGGCATCGGCAAGAGTTGACGAAGATGTTATATATTATGACGAAGTAACACATTATAACAACGCCTCGATTACGGGTGTATTTGTTGAATATGCCGACGGTACGGTCGCACCGCTTAACAATAATGATGTTATAAGCAGAGCGGCAAAGAGATTGAATGTCAGATTCTCTGAACCTGTAGCGATGAGAGCAGGAACGGAAGTAAACCAGATACTTAACAGATGTATGACAAGTACGGCTGCCGGTACGGCGGACACGTCCGAATGGACAGAGGACCAAAAACAGTATTTCAAGGTATTCGACAGCGTGGACGAGGCAATAAAGCTGACACGAAATTATTCCGCGGCAGAGCGCAATGTCGGGACATTGCCCAAATTAAAGACATACCTTGCCGCGAACAGATATTCATACTATATTGAGCTTGATGATGAAATGTTCACGGCGAACAAGGAATATGCATTGACAGTATCGCCCAATATCACATTTAAAAACTCGGCATATTCAATGCTTAATAAGGGTATGGAACTGCATTTCGGAACGAATCTCTTAGATGAGGAAAAGGGATATGAATATAACAAAATCTCTTTGGTAAAGGCATCCGACCATACGGCGATAACAACATTTGATGAACTCAAACAAGAGCTTGATGCAAACGATAATAAGCTTACCGTGCTTATCAACGGCGCGAATACGCTCGATGAAAACGTTACGTTAAAGCTTATTGCGGCACAGTATACGGGTTCGGGTTCTCTGCTTGAATCAATGCAGTTATCCGACGCGGTGCTTGAACCCGGATTTGTCAAGAATCAGGTATGCACGATAACGCTGAACCCCGATGTTATAAGCGGTGACGCGGGAATGGATATGTTAAGATGCTTCTTGTGGAAGTTCGATACATATACGCCGATAAGCGCAAAGGTTGAAATCGGAAAATAAAAACAGAATCGGTTTGACAGAAATAAAGGCGGTGTTTCCGCAAAGGAGGATTAATATGAAAAAATATATGGGGTTAATATTGATATTGATATGCTTGATTAACATTTTTCCTATGGTTTCCTTTGCGGAAACAGAATCGGCCGCCTCTGCCGAGCTTGTGACAAACACACCATCGCTTGTGAATATGACCGAGGTTGTATACGGAAACGGAAAAACGCCGAAAACCGAAACGGTCGGCGATGTATCTGATGTATGGACTCTAGACAATACCGACAAAGGCGGATATTATATCGGGTTTAATCTTGATGATTCGTTAGCAAACAAAATCTCCGACGGCTCGGTTTTTGACATCGAGATTGATTATTACAGCCGCGGCAACGGATTTTTTAAGGTGATTTATGATTCACAAAAGAAATCCGAACGCTCAACAGATGTTATATTAACCGGCAACGGCGGCACGTGGAGAACGGCGAAAATAACGGTTGATGATGCGTATTTTAACAACAGAGTCAAAAATCGCTTTGACTTTATTATCTCGATTGAATCGCCGCGGTATTACCAAAGTCAGGTTTCCGCGGCGGCTGTACCCGTAAAGACGGTGAGAGTGACGCGGCATATCGCACAAAACACAATTACACATTACGGATATACGAATGAAACGGGTAACGCCTTTCCGTATTACTTGGCTGAAAAGACGCTCTGCAATGAGTTTAAGAATACATTAAGGAGCAGTATCACCGCCGAGGTTACATATCGCGCGGTGGATTCGGACGGTGTTGAACGGTGGCGAAAGACCGAAGATATAACATTGGTTGGCAAGAAAACAACGACGACTTATGTCAACGTTGATATTGACCGCTGCGGACTTTATACCCTGTATGTTGATATAAAAAGTGAAAAGTCTAACATTGATGAGTCATTTAAGAGATATAATTTTGCGATACTTAAAACCGACCCGATGGGAATCAAAAATGAAAATTATTATCTCACAACGCATTTTGAACACTATGGCTCGAACGTTGATGACGGACTTGATGTTATTGCAAAATCAAATACATACGGCGTGCGTGCGGGTTTCGGGTGGACAAACGTCTATGACCCAAGCGACAGAACCAATAATATCTATAAAGATGCGGACAAGACATTTCATTCAAAATTGAGAGAGAACGACCTGCATCTTATGGCGACTTTCGGATTTTCCGTTACGGCGGAAACGGGAGGGTGGAAATATCTTCCCAAAACAGAGTTTGCTCTGCAGTCGTGGTCACAGGCAATAGAGTTTATAACAAAAAACACAAAAGGACTTGTCGAAAGAATAGAGATATGGAACGAGCCGAACATTCTCGATTTTAACGGCGGTGTAGGATATACCGGTGCGGTTGACAGCTATTACGGCGTAAAAGAACCGCCCGAGGTTTACGCAGAGGCGGCAAAGGCGGCGATGATTGGGGCTAAAAAAGGCAACCCCGATGTCAAGGTCGGTGTGATGAGTATTGTCAATTTGGGAAGCGGCGGCAAGGTAATTGATAAAACATATAATTTCTTTAAAACCGCAATGATTGACAAAAACCTGCAAAATTCTTGCGATGCGGTAACGTTCCACCCGTATTCGGACGGCTCGTCGGAACAGTATCATAAAATGGGGAATATCGAAAAGATGTATACCGATACACTTACGAATAAAACCGCAGAGGTATGGAACACAGAATACGGATTTTCAACGACAGACCAAGCGTCACCGACCGAACAGAGACAGGCGAATAATGTAGTCAGAACACCAATTCATATGATGGGCGAAGGCGTCGGAGATGTAAATGTTGGCTATAACTTTGCACAAAAAGGCTTTGTGCCGACCAACAGAGAGGATAATTTCGGTATGGTAAGCCCTGGCTTTGAGGGCGGTGCGGATAAGTATGACAAAAACTTTGTGCCGCGACAAGCATATGTTGCGTTGGCGGCGATGAATTATTATCTGGCACAGGCAACGCCTGACGGCAAGGGAAATCACGGCGATGTCAATCCCGTTGACAAAAAGAACGATTTTGACGGCGAGTATATTTATAAATTCAACAGCCGAAAATTCGATGCCGACATTTATGCAATATGGAGAACGGAAAAGGAAACGGAAAAAGAGTTTGATTTAGGTGTAAAATCCGTAATCTATGCGGATATGAACGGAAACGAAGAAATAATCAAGAGCGAAAACGGAAAATATACGTTTACTCTCGGAAGCAAACCGGCGTATATAATAGTAAAAAGAGAGGATGCCGAGTTTGGAATAGACGGGGTCGCCTTGATGAATAACACGGACGGGCAGTGGAAAAAGAGCGACATCGATTCGATGAAAAGCTCTGACGTTGTAAAGGCGGTTGTGAGAGGATATAATCCCGATGATAAAGAACGGTCGGTTATGCTTGTGACCGCATTCTATAAAAACGGCGAAAACGGTTCAACGCTTGTAAAAGCCGAAACGGCGGATATTGCGCTGAGCGGCAAAGGGTTTGTAACCGCACAGCAAAATTTTTCGGTGCCGACCGAAACGAATTATGATGTCTGCAAATGCTTTGTGTGGGGCAAGGATGGTCTTGTTCCTTATATAAAGAACGCAGTGATAAATTAAAACAATAAGCGGTTTATAAAATCTTGTTATGTCAATTAATAACGCAAAATAAGACAAAACGGGAATTTTTAAATCGGATTAATGACAGAAAGGGATAGATGAGATGAAAAAAATTAGATTTATTGCCGCAGCGGCAGGACTGAGCATTATATTTTCGGGATTCGGTTCGGTCGTGAATGCGGCGGATTATACCGACGGAGCGATATATCGCTTCGATTCTTTCGGTAATTATACCGCCGAAAGAGGCAAGGGACTTCCCGACGGGTGGTCTTTGCAATCGGGTGCGGTTATTTCGCCCGAGGTAGGAAGTGTCACCGACAATGAACGCAGCGGCAATGTTATGAAGATAGAGCCTAACAATTCGACACCTGGTTTGCTTTTCGGCTCGATATTCGAGAGCGGAAAGATACATATAAGCTTTGATATTAAACAGACGGGTGACAGCAATTTTGCCGATACGACATATATAAAAAGTTTCAGACTTGACTTAAACGGCGACCCGTATCTCAATACGGAAAACACTCAAAAAGACCCGACAATCGATGACCCGACCGTTTTTTCAAAGGGCAACGGATACGGTCACAACCTTTTTGATACGATGAACGCAACCTCGGAATCGGAGGACAAACAGTTTATAACGGCGTGGGAGTGGGCGCACCGTTGGAGCGGAACGCGCAGAGTGAGTAAAAATTTCTTTACTTACGAAAAATGGCACAAGCTTGAATTCTATATCGATAAAGACAGCGCGAACCAAAGCGTTTATATTTATATGGATGGCGAAGAAATATCGTTTTTTGATGCGGATAACAAAAAGAGAACTATTTCGCTCGCCAACAGCGATTTGACGGCAAAACTCAAAGGAATGTTCTTTACAATACTTAAAAGACAGTCACAATCGGGTGATACGAGCGGATTTTTGTTCGATAATGTATATGTTAAGAGCTATAACGCCGATGAAATATATCTCGATAGTCCGAACATAGCGACCGATGACGGCAGAGAAAACGGCGTTCCGCTCAAAGGAGGCGTGGTAAATGTCGGTTTTTCGGAGTATATGAACCGTCCCGTAACGGCGGAAGATGTCACGGTAACAAGCTTTCAGACAGGAAAGAAAGTCACGAATTATTCGATAGAAAATGCCGATAATATGCAGTTCGACATTCACTTTGATGATTCCGAAATTATGGCGGGACGGTATATCATAACCGTAAATAATGTGAGGGGCGCGGTAAGCGGACTCGGCGTAAAAGATACGGCGGTATTCGGTACAGAGGTTTCGTATATTGACGGCACAGCCGTTCCGTGGGTTGACGATATAACCGTACAGACCTATGACGGAAAGGAAAGCGGCATAGATAAAGATGTTTCGACCCTGACGAACAAAATCAAGGTTAAATTTTCCGCGCCCGTATCGGCGAGTGATTTGCAAGGCAAGCTTCGTATTTTGCAAAACGGTGAGGAGTTTACATATAAAGACGTAACAACAGAGGACAACAATTGTACGGCGGTACTTAACCTTGACGGGTTGCTTGCGCCGAACACCGAGTATAAAATAGAGGTTTCGCCCGATGTCTTTGCCGACGGCTCGGACAGTATTCATATTATGTACGGATACGATACGAGCTTTAAAACCGCTGATGACGGAACGGTCGTTGTAACGGGAAAGACATATAAGACCACGGGCAGAGGAACGGGGCTTAGGGGGATTTTGGACTTGAATGTATTAAAAAGCACCGATAAGGCGGAACAGCTCACTCTGTTTGTGACCGCGCATACAGAGGTCTATGACTCTGTTCTTGAAAGGAATGTAAAGAAAATGGTTGTATTGGGCGCGTCTGCGCTTGAATACGCACAGGACGAGAGAATAATAAAAGGATGTAGTGTAAGCGTACCGATATATGATTTGGGTGATGCCGAACTTGAATACTATCTTGTCGGTTATCCGAATCCCGTAAGCATCAGCAGAGGAACGGCACAGTAACAGAAAGGGGAATAAACACTAATATGATTACAGACTACAGAAACGTAAGGATAAACGGCGGATTTTGGAAGGATATGGAACAGCTCAACGAAAAAGTGACGATAGAGGCTGTTTGGAATCGATTTAAAGAAACGGGAAGAATAGGCGCGTTTGATATAGGCAGCTATTCCGAGGATGAAATAAAACCTCATTGTTATTGGGATTCCGATGTGTTTAAGTGGATTGAGGGCGCGTGCCGCATACTTAAAAACAAGAATGACGAAAACCTGTCAAAGCGTGTGGAATGGCTTATAGATAAAATACAAAAGAATCAAGGCGATGACGGATATTTTAATATTCATTATACGGTCAGCGAGGACAGAAACCGTTTTTCAAATCGTAATATGCACGAGTTGTATTGTGCCGGACATATGTTCGAGGCGGCGGTTGCGCATTATTGGGCAACGGGAAAAGACAGGTTTATAAATATTGCGAAAAAATATGCCGATTATATCGAAAAAGTGTTTGTGAAAGAAAATTCGGCGGCATTTATGACCCCGGGACATGAGGAAATAGAGCTTGCGCTGGTTAAATTGTATCGTGTGACGGGCGAGAAACGTTATCTTGATTTGGCATTATTCTTTATAAATAACCGCGGCTGTAATGATAAGGATGTTTGTATTGCTGACGAGCCAACCTACGGTCAGGACGATGTTCCGCCGCGCGAAATGAAAAGCGCGGTGGGACACGCGGTCAGATGTCTGTATCTTTTATGCGGAATGGCGGATTGTGCCGATGCGGCGGATGATTCCGAACTGATGCAGGCGTGCGAGAGAGTGTTTGATGATATTGCGAATTACAAAATGTATGTCACGGGCGCGGTAGGCTCGACAAATATAGGCGAGGCTTTTACGATAAAATACGATTTGCCGAACGAAAAGGCGTATGCGGAAACGTGCGCATCGATTGCGTTGATGATGTTTGCAAACAGAATGGCTAAATACCGCAAAGCGGCAAAATACGCCGATACGGCGGAAAGAGCGATGTATAACGGAATGCTATCGGGAATGTCATTGTCGGGTGATGCTTTCTTTTATGAAAACCCGCTTGAAATTAATTTGGCGAATCAAAAAAAGGTGCCGATGTTCAAAGAAAAAGACCATTACGGCATTGTTAAAAGAGTTGAAATTTTTGAGTGTTCGTGCTGTCCGCCGAATCTGAATCGTATGCTTGCTGCAATGGGAAATTATACCTATCATATTGAAAACGGTGAGTGTTATGTGAATCAGTATATGGACAGCAGCATAGAAGATGACGGAATAAGCGTTGTGCAAAAAACGAACTATCCGTATGACGGCGAAATCAGAATTAAAGCGAGCGGTCTTGAAAAAGTGTATTTACGTATTCCCGGATGGTGTGAAAACTTTGACTTAAACAAAGCTTATGCAATGAAAAACGGCTATGCGGTGGTTGAAAACGACGGAACGGAAATCGTGTTGAATTTAGAGATTAAGCCCGTTTTGATTGAGGCGAATCCGAATGTGATTGCGGATTCGGGCAAAGCGGCGGTAATGCGCGGACCGATTGTTTATTGCGCAGAGTCGGCGGATAATATCGAAAATCTGCACAGCCTATACCTGTCGAAAGAGCTTAACGCAAAAGAGAGTTACAGCGAATTTTTCAGAGCATACACAATCGAGGTTGACGGATACAGACTCAAAGGCTTTGACGGACTGTATCAAAAATTAAACCGAGAATACGAAAAGTGCCGTATAAAGCTGATACCGTATTACGGATTTGCAAATCGCGGCGAGAGCAATATGAGTGTTTGGTTGAATTTTAAAGACGAGTGATAAGAACAGGACAGACAACACAGGAGGTAATTATGAAAAGATTTGTTTCATTGTTAGGGGCGGTTTGCCTTGTGGGAACACAGGCAGTCTGCTCGGCGGAGAGTATTGGCGTTTACAGTGACGGCGGAGTCAGTATAGAGCAGCAAGCCGAAAATATAAAAGCCGGAACAGATATAACTGTTATGGTTACCGAATCGGCGGCAAGTTCGTCCGAGGGCGGTCAAAGCACAAATCCGCCGACAGGTGTAAAATATATCGAGGTTAAAACCGCCGAGGCTGACGGAAAATATGCGTTTGATTTTTATCTGGACAAGAGCGGCACTTATGATTGCGTCGTTACGTCAAAAGATGTAAGTGATACGTTTAAAATCGTATATACAAATAAAGACGAAAACGCCGCAATGCTTTCAAAAATTGCCACGGCGGAAAATGCCGCGACAGTCGAAAGCATCTTAAAAGAGAGCGACGCGGCCGAAACCTTGATGCTTGCCGATGATTCGATTTATACAAAGGTTATGGCGGATTCGACCGAGAAAGAC
The DNA here is from genome assembly GCA_900545865.1 of uncultured Eubacteriales bacterium. GTDB lineage: Bacteria > Bacillota > Clostridia > Monoglobales > Monoglobaceae > UMGS1820. The sequence continues at coordinate 10,809 of URAN01000042.1, read as the reverse complement.
GGTTTTAAGCCTTCGTATAAAATTGCCGAAATAATTTATGCGGCGGAGCAAAACTCAAAAATAACGGACCCGTATGAATTTATCATGGCAGCGAAACGGGCGGCGCTGCTTGTTGCCATAAACGGTGGTTCTTCCGTGACGGTTGCGAATGTTGACGAATACAAAGATATTATACTGTCCGATAAAGCCGAAATTTCCGAATATTATGTGTCGGTCGGCGCAGGCTATCTTACTGGAATTCTGAAAAGTGAAAGAATAACCGACATTGCAGATTTAGAAATAAAATTGAAAAACGCGATAATACTGACTAATATAAAATACAGTGACAGCATCGACAACACAAAAGCGATGCTCAAACTGTTCTCCGCAGACCTGAATATTTCCGAAAACAAGCTGACAACCGCTTGCGTGCGCAGTATGCAAGGCAAAGAGTTTGATTCGGTCAAAGACATAAAAAGCTATGTTGATGCCTATGACAACAACGGAAACAATAACGGCAACGGCGGAAATTCGGGCGGTTCGTCCGGCAGTGGCGGCAGCTCGGGTAAAGGCTCGGTCAGCGGCGCAAAGTATTCCGACACATACAAAAGCCAAGACGGCGGAACAGAGGTTAATGCTCCGTTTAAGGATATGGATGATGTGGACTGGGCTGTTCCTGCCGTAACCGCGTTGTTTACAAAAGGAATCATAAACGGAAAAACCGCGGATGAGTTCCGACCGAACGATAATATCACGCGTGAGGAATTCGTCAAGCTTTTGATAAAAACGTTTGAACTCAACGTATTGGGAAACGGCATGAATTTTGAGGATGTAAAAGAGGAAGATTGGTATTATGCCTATGTCAGGTCGGCATATTATTCCGATATTGTCAAGGGCGTTTCTGAAACAATGTTCGGTGCGGGGCAAAATATTACCAGACAGGATATAGCGGTAATGAGCTGTCGTGCGGCAGATGTTTCGGATGTTAAAATTGCCGAAACGGCACAGGAGTTTACCTTTGCGGACGAGAGTGACATTGCGGAATACGCGAATGACGCGGTAAGGCTTATGCAGCGCGGCGGAATTATAAACGGTGACGAGAACGGACGTTTTAATCCCGAGGCTTATGCGACAAGAGCCGAAGCGGCAAAGATTATTTATAATCTGTTTTTAATGCTGTAAATTGAAAGGAGAATTTTTAGATGAAGAGAATTATCGGTATTTTGCTGAGTATCAGCATACTTTTTTCAATGAGTGTGTTCGCCGAATCATCAGGAACAGCGGCGGAATACGCCGAGGAGTTTGCAATATTCGAATATCTCGGTGTATATTCGGCATCGGAAAATGCGGAGGAACTTGAAAAGCATATAAGCCGTTCGGATTTTGTAAATATTGCGGCGCGTACGATTGGTGCGACAGAGAGCGCAACAAACGTATATTACGCCGATGTTCCGAGAGAGAACGCAAATGTTGCATCGATAAACGCATTCCGCGAAATGGGATTTTTGAGCAACAGTGAACAGTTTTTCAGACCCGATGAGGCGATAACATACGCCGAGGCGGCAAAGATAGTGTTGAGCATTGCCGGTTATGATGTGTATGCAAATGCAATGGGCGGATTTCCTTCGGGGTATATGACCGCCGCGTCAAGACTTAATATACTGCCGAATTGTGCCGACAGCACCGCTCTGACATATGCCGAGGCGTTGACGATGATTTATAACGTATTTTCAACGGGAATATATGATATTAAAACGATAAGCGGTGATGTGGATTTAACCTATGAAACGGCGAGCGAAACAGTTTTCTCAATCTATCGCAATATTTATATTGACGAGGGAACCGTTACCGCCGAAGTTATCGCATCGGCAAACGGAAGCACGGCGGGCGAAAACGAGGTTATTATAGACGGCGAAAAGTATAATATCGATGAGAATATATACATTGACGGACAGTTTTTGAATTATATCAAGTTTTTCTATGAAAAACAGAACAACGACACAAAGTATATTTTCTATACCCAAAATTCAGAACGCGGTTCGAATAAAGATGATTTAATTATCTCATCAGAGGATTTGCGCAGTTTTGATTCATCATCGTACATAATTTCATATTATTCAAAAAACGAAAAGCTGCAAACGCGCGGATTTTCGCGCAGCGCACTTGTGTATTATAACGGCAGCGAGTATACCGACAGTGTATCGGCGGCGTTTGATGAATTTATAAACGGAAATAAACGCGGAAGCATACGCCTTAAAGATATAAATGCGGACGGGACATATGACGCGGTTATAATTAAATCCTACAGGAATTTTGTCGTAAATATGATTGATGATGTCAACGGCGTTTATTATAATATGGCGGACCATAGCGACAGCATAAAGATAAGCGATTATACGGGTGTATCGGTTAAAAATGCAAATCTTCAAAAAGCGGCATTGACCATTGCAACGCCGTCTGTGTTCAGCGTTGCGGAATCAAAGGACAAACAGTTTATCGAGATAATAATCTGTGGCGACAGAGTAGAGGGAACGGTTAAACTTGTTCAAAAGAATACAGATTATACAGAGGTGACAATCGGCGAGCGAACATTCAAGGTTGATTCGGCATATTCCGCCGCATTTCCCGAATTCGTTTCGGGTGCGGATTATTCCGTGATTTTAGATACCTATGGTTATGCGGCTTATGCCGAGGCAAAGGTTAAGGACGATTATAAAATCGGATTGCTGACCGATTGCGTATCAAACACGGACGGTTTTTCGCGCAGTGTGAAATTTAAGATATACGAAAACGGTTCGGGCGGCGTAAAGGTATTTGAATGTGCCGACACCGTTAAAATAGACGGCAAGAAATATGATATATCCGAGAACGACCCGTTTTATGCGATTCCCGGTTCGGACAGCGCGAACGTGAGCGGCGGCGCAAAGATTGAACAACAGGCGATACGATATAAGCTCAATGATGCCGATGAAGTTTGTGAGGTTGACACATACACGGTCGGCGAAAACGAAGATGCGGACAACACACTTACAAAGCTTAAAGGTCCGTTCGGATTCAACAGATACTATAATCGTAATATAAGACTGGGTACATCGGTTCTTCGCGACCAGTCAAAGACGGTTATGTTTGCAAAGCCGCGTACCGACAAAAACGGTTATCTTTTGTCGTATGACGTTGCATCGGGACAGAATTATCCTGAGGACAGTTATGTCCTCGATGCGGACGGTAACAAGATTTTGACGGATGACACAATGTTCAGAAACGAGTATTTTATCCCAATAGAACAGTGGGCGAGACTCGATGTGTATAATTTTGATTCAAACACATCTTATGCGGATATTTTGGTGTATACCTATGAACCGTATTTGCTGTCCGCGGATTGCTTCCTTTATGATTCCTACGGCGAAATGCTCAATTCAAACGGCGAGAGCGTGCCGATGATAGTTTGTTATAACGGCGCGAAACAAGTGACATATGCCTTGCTTTCGACTGAAGTCGAAAAGGTTAAAACACTTAAAAGAGGTGACTTGTTCCGTTGCTCGATTAATGACCGAACGGGCGAAATGAGGAGTATTCAGCGCGTCTATGACAGCAGCGCAGACGTTTTTTATGACGAATCGGGAAATCCGCGCCAATATACCGAAACGGGTACTGCGCTTAAAACAATCAAGCCCGATTATTGGTATTCGGGTCAAATATCGATACAGACGTCAACAAATAAAGTTACTTCGTTTGATTTTTACAGAAACTTTCAGCTCACAAAGGGCAGGGTAATAAACCGAATCGGAAAGGCGCTTTATATTGACTGGGACGGAACATATGATTCGTATGAAGAAGCGGTTGACTTTAATAATTGTCAGCTTGTGATAATCGACACAAAAACGGACAGCGAAAAATCAATCTATTCGGCAAGACCCGAACAGGTCGCGGACTATCGCTCGACAGGCTCGGACAGTGCACAGATTGTGGTTCACAATACTTGGCTTACGCCCAAATGCGGATATGTGTACATCAGATAGGGGAGTGATGGTATGATAAATTACAGCGATTGGAATCTGACGGATGACCATTCTTATAACGTATATTGTGCGCTTGAATATTGTCGAAAACATAATGAGGACGGAATATACTTTCCGAAAGCGCATTATGATTTTTACGGCGATACGGCGGCAGAGAAACTTTTGTTTGTTGCCAATCACGGAATCTCGAACCTGTGCAGAATCGGCTTATTGCTTGACGGCATACGCAATTTTACGATTGACGGCGGCAACAGCGAGTTTGTCTTTCACGGCGCGGTGATGCCGATAGCAATATTGAATTGCGAAAACATAACCGTCAAAAACTATTCGGTGGATTATGAATCCTTGCTGAGTATCGAGGTGCGTGTTGTCAATGTCGGTGACGGCTTTGCGGATTTGATGCCGAAGCCCGAACAAAAGTGGTGCATCAAAGACAGAACGCTTATCAGTGACGACGGATACGGAACAACGGCGGAATGTCGATATATGACAATCAAGGGCGTATACGGCGAGAATAAATATACATCAATATGTAAAGATGTGTTCGGCATAACCGAATCGTTTGAGGATTTAAATAACGGTACGTTCAGGATATATGCCAATGCCGATTTTAAAGAGAATATGTGTATTATTCTTCAGACCTGCGCACGCCCGTCAACGGGGATATTTATTGAAAACAGCAAGAATATTAGTATATCGGATTATGAAATAAACAGAAGCTATGGTATGGGTTTGCTTGCGCAAAAGTCAAAGGATATTACCGTTGATAATATGACGGTTCGAGCAAAATGCGGCAGAGAGCTTTCGCTCTCGGGCGACGGCGTGCATTTCGTGAATTGCCGCGGTGTTGTCAAGGTGACAAACAGCTCGTTTGAGGAACAGTTTGATGACGCGCTCAATATTCACGGCATATTTACAAAAATCACAGATAAAGGCGAGGATTATATCATTATAAGGTATATGCACCCCGACACAGCCGGGACAAACCTCTATGACACGTCAAGCGTTTTTCAGACGCTTGACCCAGAAACGCTTATTCCGAACGGAAAATATACGGTCAAAAAAGCCGAGGTTATAAATGCACGTTGCACAAAGCTTTATCTCAACGAAAGCACGGAGGATATTCGTATAAATGACGTAACCGAGGATTTGACAGAAAGCTGTGATTTGATATTTGAAAACAATCGGGTATTGAACAACAGGGCTAGAGGAATGTTGATTGCCGCAAAAGGTAAGGTTGAGATTAAGAACAATTATTTTAACACGACCGGGGCGGCGATTATGTTTGAAAGCGACGGCAAAAAGTGGTATGAATCGGGCGGAACCCGTGATGTGACGATATCGGATAATGTGTTTGAAAACTGTCTGTACGGCAACAGCGACAACTGGGGCAGCGCCGTTATTGATATGAAGCCGCGCGAGAGGTTCGACGGTGAACATTATTATCATTCGAGTATCAAGATATGCAAAAATAAATTTATCGGCAATACAAAACCGCTCCTCAGTGCTGATAATTCAGAGATGGTTGTCTTTAATGAAAATGATATAAAAGACCAAACGGCAGAGTGCGTTTTGTATCGAAACTGTAAAAAATTCAGCTGTGACGGAAATGCGGTTGACGAAAAAATAAAAAATTTAATTTAAGAAAGGTGAGTTAAATATGAAAAGAGTGAGAATCAACAGGAAAAAAGCGGCGGCGTTAATTATGGCAGGGGTTATGACCTTGTCGGTGTTCAGCGCCTGCGGCAGCAAGAGCACCAATGACACGGACGAAAACGGAAAAACGGTTATAACGGTCGGAAGCTGGCCTGATAAAGAGGGAACAGAGCTTGATAATATGAACGCGAGAAAAGACGCGTTTGAACAGGCAAACCCAGATGTATCGATAAAACCTGACCCATGGAAGTTCGAAAGACAGACATTCTATGCCAAAGCATCGGGCGGACAACTGCCGATTGTGTACGGAGCAGGTTTTACCGAACTTCCCGAAATTATATCATCGGGATTTGCAGCGGATTTGTCGAGCATTTTATCAAAGCGCGGATATGACGGAATGTTTAATCCTATCGTTTTGGATGTAATATCCAAAGACGATGCGATATATGTAATGCCCGAGGGTGTAACCCTTATGGGATTGATGATTAACACCGATCTGTTTAAAGAGGCAGGACTTCTCGATGCCGACGGAACACCCAAGCAGCCTGAAACGTGGAACGATGTTGTTGATTTTGCCGTTAAGATAAAAAAAGCAACGGGCCAACCGGGCTTTGTTATCCCTACAGCAGGTAATAGCGGCGGATGGCTTTTTACCGCCCTCGCGTGGAGCTTTGGTGTTGACTTTATGGAAAAGGATGCGGACGGCAAGTGGAAAGCGACATTTAACACCCCCGAGGCGGCAGAAGCCTTGCAGTTCATCAAGGATATGAAATGGAAGTATGATGTCCTTCCGTCAAACTCTTTGATTAATGCTGAAGAGTGGCGAAAGATTTTCGGTACAGGCCAGGCGGGAATTACGTTTGGTGCGGGCGATTACCCGGCGAACAGTGTTGCACAGTACGGAATCGAACCCAATTCAATCGGTATGGTCGCAATGCCCAAAGGTCCCAAAAAGCATGTGACATTGCTTGCGGGGAACTTCTCTTGTATCAACAGCGAAGCAACGGAAAAACAGATAGACGCAGGTGTTCGGTGGCTTGAAACAAAGTTCAGCTATAAGCTGACGGACGAGTTTAAGACCAATAAAAAAGCGGAAATCGATTTAAAAATTAAAAATAATCAGCTTGTCGGTATCAAGGGTATGAGTGTATGGAGCAATGAATCGGAAGCCCTTAAATATGAGCAGCAATTGATTGACGAAAACATCAATACAAATCCGAATCACGTCAGACTTTATAACGAATTTGCTGCGAATTGTCCGTGTGAAGTAAGGGCAGAAGAACCTGTGTCGGCGCAACAACTTTATGCAACGCTCGACAGATGTCTGCAAGAGGTAATGACAAACGAGAATGCGGATTGTGCGGCAATTTTAGAGAAAGCAAATTCCGATTTTCAATCGAACTATCTCGATAACCTGACATATTAAAATGTCAAGAGAAAAGGATTGTCCGTGCGAAATTTTGTGATATTAATTAAAATGTTACACGGATGTAACATCTCATATCATTGTCCCCTGCGGATAAGAGATGTTTCACCAAAATTTATGCCGAAGCAGGGCGGCAGAACGGAGGTTAGTATGAAAAGATGTGTTTCGATATTCGTGATACTGACATTTATCGCTTCGCTTTGGGTATACATACCGAGCGTGTCGGCGGTAAGTGATACCGAAGATGTCGGGCCGAATGTTGCATATATTACCCCAAGCGACGGCAAGGATATTGCCGCCGTTACGGCAGGCAATGACGAATCACCCGAGATTGTAACAAAAGACGGTTCAACGGCATGGAATTTGAACAACCAAAACTCAAAATATTATAATCTGTATTTTGATATAAGCGACAGCTTTTTAAAAGAAATAAATGACGGAACAGAGATCAAGGTCGAGATTGAATATTACAGCTCGAACGATGGGTATTTTCAGTTCTCGTATGATTCCGTGACAAAATCCGAACGTGCGTATAAGACAATAGATACAGGAAAAGACGATATGTGGAGAACGGCCGAAATCACTCTTGACGATGCGTATTTCGGTAATCGCATAAACGGTAAATACGATATGAAAATTGATATTGTAACACCGTATTACGGTTACCGTAAGGTGTCACTCGGAAGTGTTCCGATAAGGAAAATAAAAGTGACAAAATACCCGGCGAAAAATCCCATAACGCATTACGGCAGGATAAACGAATCGGGAAACATCTTTCCTTATTATCAAAAGGACAAAATCATATATAATGATTTTACCAACACGACGGGGACAAAGCTGAGCGCCGATGTTACATACCGCGCGGTGAATTTTGACGGTCTTGAGGCGTGGAGCAAGAGTGATAAAATCGAGCTTGAACCGTATGAAACAAAAACATATGAGGTGAATGTCGATTCCGAATATTGTCAGTTATACACCTTTTATGTTGATGTCGTGAACAAAGATACAAACATCGATTCGCATTATAAAAGATTTGATTTCGCGATTGTTAAGACCGACCCTGACGGAATAAAGAACAAGGGTTATTATCTGAATCCGCACTTTGAGTATTATTATGACGATTTAGAAGATGCGGTTGATGTTCTCGCAAAATCAAATACTTACGGTGTGCGTGTAACGTTCGGCTGGTCGGATGTCGAAAAAGGAAATGCGGTCGGAATCTTTAATTATCCGAGTGATTTAAAAAGAACACACGAAACGCTCAGAAAAAACAATCTGCATATGCTGACGCTGTTCGGATTCAGCTGTGCGGCGTACACCGGCGGTTTTATGTATCTGCCCGAAACGGACGCATCGCTTAAACGCTGGGGCGAAGCGGTAGAGTATGTAATGGAACAAGGCAAAGGAGTAATAGACAGAATAGAGATTTGGAACGAGCCGAACATTGGATTGTTTAATGGTGGAGTGGGCGGCACGTCCACAGTCGTTCGCACTCCGCCCGAGGGATACGGAAAGGCCGCGATTGTTGCGTGTGAGGCGGCGCATAAGGTTGACCCGAATGTAGAAGTGGGAGTAATGAGTATTTGTGATGTAGGCTCGGGCGGAGCGTTAAGCTTTTTCCGCCGTGCAATGTCAACGGGTCTGTATAACTATTGTGATGCAATAACATTGCATCCTTACGGGAACAAGCCGACCGAAGATGTCGGTTTTGCAGGTTCAATAAAAAAATACAGAGAAATTTTAAAAGACGAATTCGGCGTGGATAAGGATATGGCAATTTGGAACACAGAAATAGGTCACAGCTTGGCTGACGCAGTTGTTGACGGTTCAAGAGAGCTGCACTCGGATTATAATGTCCGCGACTTTTTATACCTGCACGGCGAAGATTTGGCGCAGGCTCATGTTGAGTATAATTTTTCGGAGAAAGGACTTTCCAACCCCGACAGAGAGTCAAGGTTTGGTATAGTAACATCGTGTACAAAAGATATTAGCACGGGCGACAGTATGTCGGATGAGTTTGATAAGCCGTTTGTTGCGCGAAAGGCGTATGTCGATATAACGGGTATGAATTACCTGTTGGCGAATTCCGAGTCAGACCATAACGGTAATTATGCAAAGTCGAACGGTTCGTATATATACAAATACAAGAGCGATAAGTTTAATAAAGATATTCTGTCTTTATGGAAGAGCGGCTCGTCCGAGAATGTTACACTCGATTTGGGAATAAACGAAATTGAATACAGTGATTCCTGCGGAAACATAACAAAATTATACAGTGAAAACGGAAAGTATACGTTTGTTTTAAGTGACAGACCGTTCTATCTCTTGGGTAACTTTTCAAAAACAGAGGTTACGGACGGCGGTGTGTTTGAGTTCCCGTCGGGCAAGGTCAATGCGGCAAAGGGCGATTTGGGAATAATCAATATCCGCACAAACATTGACGCGGATAATCTTAAAATCGATGCCGAAATGCCGAATGTTTTGACGGCGCAAAATGATTGTGTTTTTGAAAAGAATGAAGCGGTATGCAAGTTCAGAGTCGGTGATACCTCGGAAAGCGGAATGTATACAAGATTCAGAGTATATCGGGATGACAAGTGCGTTGCAATGGCGGATATACCCATTGAAATTTTTGATACACCAATATCCGCATCGTTTTCGGTGCATCTGACGGACGGCAAGAGTGTGTCAGACTGGTCGGGCAGGGTTGAACTTACCAATTATTCAAATGAAAACGTGGTAAAGGGTAAAATCAAGATTATTGCGCCCGATGAGTTTACACAAATTTCGGCATCAAATTTTGGGAGAATCCCGAAAGGAAAAACATCCGCTCTTGATTTTAGATTACCCAAAGGAATCAAAGTCGGAATATATAATGTTGAATACGAGGTCGAGACAGAGGACGGACGAATCTATAACTATATAGACAAGGCTGATTTTACTGTTGCGCGAAAGCGAAAGAACGAAATAAAAATTGACGGAATAGTGGAGGACGGTGAATGGGACGGAGCGGCATGGTTTGTTGCCGACAGCGAATCGGATGTTTATTATATAAACTCGCGAATTTGGGGCGGAAAGGATGATTGTTCCGCAAAAGTCGCGGTTATGTGGGATGAGGATTATTTCTATTTGTGCGGTGATATAACCGATGATGTTCATTATAACAGCTTTGAACCGAGTGTTGCAATTCAGGGCGACTCGATACAATTTGGATTGTTCAGAGATTTTAACCAGTATATAGCGGCAGGTAACGCAGGTACAAAACTTGATGCCTACACTGCGGCGCTTGCCTCGGGTGGTTCGGCGCTGTATAAGTATAATACTCAAACCGATGATACACAAGGCGGTCTTGTTTCGGGTAACGGCTGTGAAGTGCAGGTTGTCAGAAGCCAAAACAAAACGTGTTATGAAGTCAAAATGCCGTGGAATGTGATGTTCGGGGTAGATTATACGCCCGAGGTTGGCGGCTATCTGGGTTTTGCGTATGCCGTAAATGATAATGACGGAACTGCGGACGGAAGAAAGTCGGCGATGATATACGGACGTGGTTTAATCGGCGGATATAATACTTCGCTGTTCAGCAAGATGCGCTTTGTTGAGTGATACTGAATATTAAGCCTTTCCCGAATCCTGTTTGTTGGGATGTTGGGAAAGGCTTAATAATTTGGGTCAACCCCTCATTTTGTGTAAACCTCAAATTTAGCTCCAAAATGATGATATAATCTAATT
>URAN01000041.1 GCA_900545865.1 uncultured Eubacteriales bacterium | reverse complement strand
GGGAGAAATAATAAAAATCAGCCCCTTTCTGACTGATTTTTATTATACGTGATATTATGAAAAGGATATTCAAAATACTTTGCGCGGTGGTCTTTGCCGCAATCGCGGCAACCGCGGCTGTCGGAGCAGCGGATTGGTTCGGTTTCGGCGGCGGCAACAGCATTGATGTTGTCATAAAAAAGGGTGCAGGCTCGGCATCGGTTGCGAGCACACTGAAAAAATCGGGCGTTATACGCTTTGAAACGCTGTACAGGCTATACGCCAAAATTTCCGATGAAAAGCTGTATCAGGCAGGTCTGCATAATCTCAATTCGGGAATGAGCTATGACGAAATAACCGAGGTTCTCATACAACCGCCGCAAAAGGATAATTACACGGTAACGATACCGGAGGGGTATGAGTTTCGTCAGATTGTTAATCTTTTGGAAGAAAACGGAATAATTAACCGCGAGGTATTTTTAAGAGAGGCGGAAAGCGGAGAATTTGACTTTGATTTTGTAAAACAAATTCCTCAGCGTGAAAATCGGCTTGAAGGGTATCTCTTTCCCGATACATACACGTTTCGCCCCGAGGACAGCGAACACGATGTAATATTGCGTATGCTCGAAAACTTTAACAATAAGGCAATGTCGGTTATAAATGAAGCAAACAGCGGAAAATCGGTTGACGAAATTATAATCCTCTCGTCAATAATAGAGCGCGAAGCGGCAAGCGATGATGACCGCGGCAAGATTGCGTCCGTGTTTGTCAACCGTCTTAATATCGGTATGAAGCTCGAATCGTGCGCCACCGTTCAGTATATTTTAAAAGAACGCAAGAGCGTTCTGAGCAACGAGGACACACAAATCGATTCGCCGTATAACACATACAAAAACAGCGGCCTGCCGATTGGGCCGATAGCATCGCCGGGCATAAAATCGATACAAGCGGCGTTGTATCCCGAACAGACGAATTACCTCTATTTCATGGCGGCGCGTGACGGAAAATCCTCCGTTTTTGCCGAAACATACGAACAGCATTTGGAAAATATGAAAAACAACGAATGAGCACAGATGAGGTATCATAATGATAGAAGACAACATAAATTATGAATATATCATCCGGTATATTCGGCGGACGCTCAAACCGAGCGGCGGATATATCGGTGAAATGGAGAAATATGCAAAGGAAAACGATGTTCCCATATCACAACCCGAAACAATAAAACTTTTGGAACTTTTAATAAAAATAGGCGGAGCAAAATCGGTGCTTGAAGTCGGAACGGCAATCGGCTATTCGGCGATACGAATGGCAAAATCGGGCGCGGAGCATATTGATACAATAGAAATAAACGAAAATGCCGCCAATGCGGCAAAAGCGAACGTATCGGCAATGAATATGTCGGATAAAATAAATGTGATTTTGGGTGATGCAAACGAGATTTTGCCCACGCTGAACGGCGAATACGACCTTATATTTGTCGATGCGGCAAAGGCACAATACGGACGTTTTTTTGAGCATTGTATGCGAATGTTAAAAAACGGCGGAGTCTTGGTATCGGACAATATCCTGTACAAGGGTATGACCGCAACCGATGAACTCGTCCTGCACAGAAAGCGCACAATCGTCAAACGTCTGCGCGATTATGTCGATATGCTCTGTCATCACCCGATGCTTGACACCGATATTCTGCCGCTCGGTGACGGAGTTGCGCTAAGTCTTAAATTCTGTGACGAAAAACGGGATTTTATCCATAATGAAACGGAGTCTTAAATATGTTTAAACGTTCAAAATTCAGAGGATTTATAAAAAATATGGATTTCATTCTTGCCGCGCTGACATTCGCGGCGGCGGTATTCGGAATCATAATGATTTCGAGTGCCGGCGGCGAAAACGGCGGCAAGTATGTTATGGTTCAATCGGGCGCGCTTGTTTTGGGAACGATTGTCGTGTGCGCGATGATGTTTTTGGACTATGAATATCTTTCAAGGATTTCACTGTATTTAAGCGGTGCGGCTCTGCTTTTGCTCGTCCTGGTTTTAATTCCCGGAATCGGTAAGGTTCAGGGCGGTGCGCGAAGCTGGTTTATGTTCGGCTCACTCGGATTTCAGCCTGCCGAGGTTGCAAAGATTGTGTTTATTATATTATACGCAAGGCTCTTGTCCGAACACGAAAGTTCAATAAACAAACCGTCAAATATCGCTAAGCTCATCGGCTGTGCGGCATTACCCGCAGCTCTTATATTGTTACAGCCCGACTTTGGCACGGGCGCGGTATTTATATTTACCGCGGTTATAATGCTTTTTATTGCCGGGATTGGGCGGCGGTATATCATCGGCGGAATCGCGGGCGTTGCGGCATTATGTCCGATAATGTGGTTTTTCGTTCTGCATGATTATCAAAAGACAAGAATCCTTTCGGTGTTCAACCCCGAAAGCGACCCGGGCGGCGCAGGGTATCAGGTGATACAATCCAAGCTCGCCATTGGCTCGGGAAGGATTTTCGGCGCAGGTCTCTATCACGGGCCGAGCCAGCTCAACAACAGTCTGCCGGAGCGGCACACGGACTTTATCTTTTCGGTAATATGTGAGGAACTCGGCATAATCGGCGCTCTCTTGGTAATAATTCTTATGTGCGCAATCATTATCAGATGCATATATATAGGAATGAACGCCCGCAACTCGCTCGGAACATATATGTGTGTCGGGGTTGCCGCAATGCTTATTTTCCAGACGTTTGAGAATATAGGTATGTGCGTCGGACTGTTCCCCGTAACAGGTATAACCCTGCCGTTTTTCAGCTATGGCGGTTCATCGCTTTTGACAACGATGATGGCAATAGGTCTCGTTATGAGCGTTAAATACAAAAGCAGGGTAATCAATTTTTAGAATTATTTCAATAAACCGCCGCTAATCGGCGGATAACGGAGCAGACCTTATATGACGGATTTTTTAATAAAACATTTCATTTCGGACAGCGAAAATACCAATGACCCTGTTGTTCGTGAACAATACGGAGTTTTGGGCGGCGTTTTGGGTATAATATGCAACTCGATACTCTTTATAATTAAAATCATCGCGGGTGCGGCAATCGGAAGTATCGCCGTTATATCGGACGCGTTTAACAACCTTTCTGACCTCGGCTCATCGCTTGTATCGGTAATAGGCGCACGAATGAGCGGCAAGCGTGCTGACAAAGAACACCCTTACGGTCACGGTCGTGCGGAGTATATTTCAGCTTTGATTATTTCATTTTTAATTATATTTTTCGGGTTTGAGCTTTTTAAAAGCTCGGCAAAGAAAATCTTTTCTCCGTCAGATATAAACCTGACCGCCGTTTCGATCGGTGTACTTATCATATCCATTCCCGTAAAGCTTTGGATGTGGCACTATAACCGAATTTTGGCTAAAAGAATCTCATCGGAAATTTTATATGCCGCCTCTAAGGACAGCATAAGCGATGTGATTGCATCGGCGGCGGTAATATTATCCGCCGTGGCGGCGCACTTTGTGAACTTTCCGATTGACGGAACGGTCGGCGTATGCGTTTCGGCATTGGTAATATGGACGGGTGTGGGAATAGCGCGCGATACGATTAACAGGCTTTTGGGTGTCGCCCCGACACCCGAACTTACCGAAAAAATAGAGAATATCCTGCTCGAACGCAAGGATATTCTCGGTATGCACGATTTGATGATTCACGATTACGGCCCCGAACGGAAAATTGCGTCCGTTCATGCCGAAGTTCCCGATAATATTTCGATTTGCGATATTCACAGAATCATCGACAGCGCCGAACACGAAATAAGAGATAAGACGGGTGTTGACATTGTTATTCATATGGACCCCGTTGCGTGTCCGATTCCGCCGACCGACAAAAGCGACAAATCAGATGAAAACCGCACGGATATTGACAAAAATGTTACATTTTAAGATATTCCATTGACTTTTGTCGGCATTAAGGGTATCATATTATAAGGATTAAATAATCAGCGAAAAGGGGAATTACAAATATGACAAACGGTAATTACGAAAGACGACCTCAGCGACCGAGAAACGCCGTCTATACACAGGCAAGACGACCGATAAAACGCCGCCGCAGAAACCGCCGCGGCTGTGTCACCTTGACCGTTGCATTCGTGTGCGTGATTGCGGCAGTATTTATATTATACAAGATTATCGGCAGCGGTAATAACAAACAAACAAGCAGCACCGACACTCAGCAAAACGCGGCTCAGCAAGAGGAAAAGGCACGTGAATATAATATTCCGCCCGCGTCCGAGCAAAACGACTTGCTTAAAATAGCGCGCGAGGCACAAGGCAGCGGCGACCGAAAGATATGCTATCTTACATTTGATGACGGCCCGACAAAAGAGGTCACGCCAAAGGTTCTCGAGGTTCTCAAAAAATACGATGTAAAAGCAACGTTTTTCTGTCTGGGAAAAATGCTTGCCGCAAACAGAGAACTTGCGGAACAGGAACACAGAGAGGGACACCTTCTTGCGAATCATTCATACAGCCACGATTATAAAACCCTCTATGCAAGTTGGGAAAGCTTTATGGACGAGATAAACAAAACCGAAAGCATAATTCAGGAAATATCGGGCAGCGATACTCTAAAGCTGATAAGATTTCCCGGCGGAAGCTATAATGCCGGAGACCACGCCGCCGCAAAACAGGTCTATAAACAAAACCTTAAAGACGCGGGATATTATTATGCGGACTGGAACTGTTTGAACGGTGATGCCGAGTCGGCACTCAAAGACGTTGACTCGCTTGTGGCAAAGGTAAAAGCGACCGCAACCGAGGACAACATAGTTGTTCTTATGCACGATGCGGCGGCAAAAACCACCACACCTCAGGCGCTTGGTCAGATAATAGAATATCTCAAAGGCAAGGGATATGAATTCCGCCGCCTTGACCAGATTGACTATTACGACAACGGAAAGTCGTCCGTTTCACAAGATAAAAACTCAATAATTTTATAACCGAAAAGGACGGAGCAAAACTCCGTCCTTTCAAAATTTGTATCCGTATAATTCGTGCCGTTCGTATGTTCACACCTACGGAAAATATATATCGTTTTATTTCGTATCGTACCAGCTCTTGCCGCTGTTCATATCGACAATGAGCGGAACGGATAATTTATACGCTTTTTCCATCTCTTCTTTGAGGATTGCCGCCGCCGCGTCTTTTTCACTCTCGGGCGATTCGACAATCAATTCATCGTGAACCTGAAGGACAAGCCGTGCGGAAAGCCCCGATTCGGCGAGCCGTCTGTCAACATTCACCATTGCAATTTTAATAATATCCGCTGCACTGCCTTGAATCGGCGCGTTCATGGCAACTCTTTCGCCGAACATTCTAAGCTGATGTGAAGATGTCGAAAGTTCGGGGATATACCTTCTTCTTCCGAGAACAGTGGTGATATATCCGCATTCTTTTGCGCTTTCTATTACCTGATTCATATATAGGGCAACGTTGCCGTAATGTGCAAGATATTCATCTATATACTGTTGTGCCTCGGCGCGGCTTGTGCCGATGTCCTTGGCGAGCGAAAATGCACCTATGCCGTACACAATTCCGAAATTGACCGCCTTTGCGCGCGAACGCATAAGCGGAGTCACCTCGTCAACAGGTGTTTTAAATACCGTTGCCGCCGTTTGAGTGTGTATATCCTCGTTATCCAAAAACGCCTGTTTCATTGCCGAATCATCGGCAATATGCGCGAGAACGCGCAGCTCAATTTGAGAATAATCGGCGTCAATCAATGTCCATCCGTCCTTTTCGGCAATAAACATCTTTCGTATCTCTCTGCCAAGGGGCGTTCGAACCGGGATATTCTGAAGGTTCGGCTCGGTACTGCTTAATCTTCCCGTATTTGTCACCGTCTGGTTAAAGTGTGAATGAATCCTTCCCGTTTTGGGGTTTACCACGGACGATAACCCCGTAACGTAGGTTGATTTAAGCTTTGCGAGCTGTCTGTATTCAAGAACCTTTTCGACAATCTCGTGCTTATCGCGCAGCTTTTCGAGAATTTCCGCATTTGTCGAATACCCTCCGCTTTTATTCTTCTTTCCGAACGGAAGTTCAAGCTTTTCAAACAGGATAACACCGAGCTGTTTGGGCGAATTTATATTAAATTCTTCACCGGCAAGAGAGTATATCTCATCACACAAAAGATTTATCCTGTCGTCAAGCATTCGTCCGAAATCCGTCAATTCGTCACGGTCAACATACATTCCGCGGAGCTGTAACCGCGCCAAGACCTCGGTCAACGGCAGCTCGACATCATAATACAGATAATGCTGACTGTTTTTTTCTATTTCATCAGCCATTTTTTCGGCGAGCCGTTCTATCGCATAAACCCGATTTATGATAAGCTGTGTCTTATCGGATGACGGTTCTATTACATCCAACATCGAAAGCTGTTCGCCGCCGTCCGCCGAATCGTCACAGTCCAAATACGCCGAAAGATATTTTGTGCAAAGGGTGTCAATGGGGTATGATGATTGAGTCGGGTCGAGTATATACGCCGCAAGCATCACATCAAACGTCATCGCCCTAAACGGGCTTTCGGGCGCGTCTATTCCGTATTCCGAAACGGCAATAATATCCTCTTTTATGTCATATCCGACCTTTGAAATTTCGCTGTCACCGAAAAACTCTTTTAAATCCTCCTTGTCGGCATCGGCATATATCACATCGCCTTTAGGCGGCTTTATAAAAAGCCTGTTGCCGCTGAGTGTATACGCAACTTTTTTCGCCGCCCTCGCCGCCGAAATAAGGTCTTTAAAATCCGCGCTTTTGCCGATGCCCTCGATTGTGTCGGTTGCCTCTGCCGCTTCTGCGGCTTTGTCTAATTTCAGCTTTGATATAAAAGAACGAAAGTTCAGCCGAGTAAAAAGCGCCGCAAGCTCGCTTTCGTTATAATCGCCGCGGACGGCAGCCGAAAAATCAAAGTCAATCGGCGCGTTTCGGTCGATTGTTGCAAGCTCATAGCTCAAATATGCATTATCGCGGTCATTTTTGAGCTTGTTGCGGACACCTTCCTTTATTTCGAGTTCATCGATATGTTCATATATATAATCTATGTTTTTATAGTTTTGGATAAGCGACATTGCTGTTTTTTCACCGACCCCGGCAACCCCGGGAATATTATCGGACGCGTCACCCATAAGAGCCTTGACATCAATAAATTCGGACGGCTCTATTCCGTATTTCTCGCGGAACTGTTCGGGGTGATAATCCGTCGTTGTTGTCCTGCCCATTCTTGTGACAACAAGTTTAACCGTTGTGTTGTCCGAGATTAGCTGAAGGTCGTCTTTGTCACCTGTCAGGATATTGCATTCAACATCGCTTTGGTCGCATATTTTCGAAACCGTTCCGATTATATCGTCCGCCTCATATCCGGGAAGTTCCATACACATACAGTTCATGGCCGCCAAAACTTCTTTCATCAAAGGAAGCTGTACCAAAAAATCCTCGGGCGCAGGCTTGCGCTGTGCCTTATACAATTCATATCTCTTATGTCTGAACGTTTTTTCTTTTACGTCAAACGCAACACACAGATAGTCATAGCTCTCTTCGTCAAGGTGCTTTAAAAGAATATTCAAAAAACCGTAGACCGCATTGGTCGGGGTTCCGTCCGGTGCGGTCAGCGGTCTTATTCCGTAATATGCTCTGTTTAAAATACTGTTGCCGTCAATTATCAAAAGTTTTTTCATTGGTGATGTTCCGTCCTTTTAATTTATATCGTTATTTTGCCGTAATCCTCACGGAAATATAAGCGTTTGGGTCAGATGTTGTCTTTGCTCCGACAATAAGGGTATCGCCGTTGTTTGTGACAAACTGTTCAAATTCCGGCCACTCGCTTGCCGAAATGCTGAATCTTCCGTTTGATCCGACATTGTACATATCACGATAGATTTTCGGGTTTGCCGTCACTATTTCACAGCTTGACGGAATACTTATTTTTGTGCCGTTTGTCAATGTATCGGATGATGCATTGACCGAATAAACCTGTGGCGACGACTGTTGCTTTCTCAAGCCGTCTTGACCGTTGGCATCATACGGATTTGCACCGCCCGAGGAACGTTCCGAATTTTCAGCCGATGATGCCGAAGCTTCAAAATCGTCCGCGCCGCCGCGCCCCTCATCAAGACTTTCGGGAACGGTGTTCTCCGCATAGATTTCATCGGCGGCTTTTTCCGAAACAGAATTGCTGTCGCCGTTATCGCTTTGGGCATCGCTTAAAGCTGAGTGGCTTTCATCAGTATTTGCGGCATTTCCCGCCGAAGACGAACCCCGATTTTCGGATTTGGTGTTATTTTTTATTTTTCCGTCCGATGATTTTTCCGTTTGGCTCACGCCTGTTGACGAATCGGATTTTTCGTTCTTTTTCGATGCGGTGCTTTTGCCCGATTCACTTGATTTATCCGAATTATTTGAATTATCCGACTGTCCTGCGCCCCCCGATGCATTATTGGCTGCATCGGGTGAAATGTTCGGATTATCGGTTGAAGGAACATCGCCGTAATCGGCATCGGATTTTTCGGTTTGTGCCGCATTTTGGCTGTCGGTATAATTCGTGTCATTGTTAAATACATCATCGGAATGAAGGTATTTGTCAAAGACGCCGCCCGAATACATACCTATCGCCAGCGCCGCCGCGGCGGCAATCGACAACACCGTACCGGTTATGTTTCCATAGCCCTGTCTGCGTGAATTTCGTATTTCTCTGCCCGTTTGTTCAAGGCGCGTGTCAAGAGCCGAAATTAACTCATCGGGAACGGGAACATCCTCTATTTCCGATGCCGCTCCCATCACTGCGCGAATTCTCTCCAGCTCATTGCGGCAAGAGGAACAACTTTTGACATGCCGCATCAGGTCGCGCTCTTTCTCTGCGCTCAGCATATCCGCCGTGTATTCATAAATCATATCGCTGTACTTTTTACAATCGTTTTGCGGCATATCGGTTCACCTCACTTTCCGCAATCATTAAATTTCGTTCTATATTATTTGACGATTATCCGCCGAAATATGTTCCGTCAATATTAAAATCTTTTTCAAGAATTTCTTTAAGCTTTGCCCTCGCGCGGCTCAGCCGTGATTTAACCGTGCCGTCGCTGCAATTTAAAATTTCGGCAATCTCGCCGTAGCTCAATCCCTTTATATCCCTTAAAACGATTACAGCGCGATGTTCTTCGCCGAGCCGTGTTATCGCCCTCGCAACAATATCTTTAAGCTCGTTAGTCTCTGCCTGTTCATCGGGGGGCGGTGACAAATCTTCTTGTTCGAACGATACGCTGCCGTCGTCGGTTTCGTATTCCGCATCGAGAGACAGGGTTTGTTTTCGCCTTATTTTTTTAAGCTCGTCCAAACAGGTGTTTGTCGCAACGCGATAAACCCAAGTCGAAAACTTTGACTTTTGGTTAAAAGAGTCTAAGTTTTTAAAAAGCTTTATCATAACCTCTTGCGTCATATCGGACGCGTCATCGGGGTTGCCCGTCATGCGATAGGCTATGTTATATATCATCGAGAGATGCTCATTCAGCAATGCCGAAAAAGCCTTGCTGTCACCTTTTTTTGCCCGCTTGATAAGCAGCTCCTCCGTCATTGCGCACACCTCCCCGTTTTAAATCGTTTATCTTAATCTATTTTATCGGAATTCGCACAAAATAACCTAACCGAAAGAGAGTAACCGCAAAATATACTTTGCGGCAAATTTTATCTTTAAGTATATTAAAGATAGCATATTTTAAACGTTTTGTCAATCATATCATCGAATTTGAATACATTTTTATGACGAAAAATATATTTATCTGTTCCGCTTATGTTGAAAAAGTAACATATTTGTTAAAATTGTGATATTTACAATACAAGCGTTTGAAATTATAATATAGATAAACAAAATAACAGGAGGAAAAGTATGAATAATAAAATACATGAGGACTTAACAAAATTACATATTAATACTGCACCGCCGAGGTCGCATTATATACCCTATGATACTCTCGAGGGCGCACTCGGCGGAAATCCCGAAAAATCAAAATATTATATGCTTTTAAACGGCGTATGGGATTTTAAATACTATGAGCACGACTATGACGAGGACGTTGCGGAAGTAAAAAGCGGAAAAATCAACGTTCCGGGCAACTGGCAGATGCAGGGCTATGACAAGCCGTGGTACACAAACGTGAATTATCCGTTTTCGGTCGATCCGCCCTATGTTCCTAATGACAACCCAATGGGCGTATACACCAAGACGATCGAGCTGCCCGATGAGTGGAAGAACCGCCGAACCTATCTTGTTGCCGAGGGTATTTCGTCCTGCGCCGAGCTGCACATAAACGGCAGTTTTGTCGGCTTTGACACGGCATCGCACCTTCCGACCGAATTTGAGATAAGCGACTATCTCGTGCCGGGCAAGAACACAATCTGTATAAAGGTTAGAAAGTGGTGCGCCGGCAGCTATCTCGAAGACCAGGATTTCTTCCGTATATCGGGAATCTTTCGCGATATATACCTGCTCTCGCGTGATGAATGTCACATCGGCGATATAGAAATATTCGCGGACGATAAAGAAATTAAGTATAACGGCGAGGGTGAGTTTATGCTCTTTGACGCGAACGGCTCTGAGACGGATTTGGTAAATCCGATTTTGTGGAACGCCGAAAAACCGTATCTCTATACCGCGGTCATAAAGCACGGAAGTGAATACATCCCTCAAAAGGTCGGAATGCGGAAGATTGAGGTGTCGGATAAAGGCGAACTTTTGATTAACGGCGTTTCGGTTCTGCTCAAGGGCGTAAATCATCACGATACGCATCCCAAACACGGATATTATATTCCGAATGATGAACTTAAAGCCGAGCTTGAACTTATGAAAAAGCTGAATATAAACACAATAAGGACATCGCATTATCCGCCGACCCCGTATTTGTTGGAGCTGTGTGATAAACTCGGATTCTATGTGGTTGACGAAACGGATATTGAGATTCACGGCTTTAGCAACCGTACCCCGTATTATGACGGTAAAATCGGATATGATATGGACAGTGACGAGTGGATTTGCCGCCGTCCCGAATGGAAAGACGAGTTTGTAAATCGTATGGCACGTATGGTTGAGCGCGACAAAAATCACGCCTGTGTTATAATGTGGTCGCTCGGCAACGAAAGCGGATGCGGTGAAAATCATCACGAGATGTATAAGTGGACAAAACAGCGTGACAATTCGCGCCTTGTGCATTATGAGGGTGCAAGCATCTTAAAAGATGATAAAGGAAATTCCTGTATTCCCGAAGGATACACCGATGTCAGGAGCTATATGTATCGCAGCGTTGATATGATAGAGTGCGACGGCAAGGGCAGCGACCCGAGACCCGTGTTCCTTTGTGAATATTCGCACGCAATGGGCAACGGCCCCGGTGACCTTATGGATTATATGAAGGTCTTTCGCAAATATCCGAACCTTATCGGCGGCTGTATCTGGGAATGGGCAGACCACACCGTTCGCGCCAAAGACGGAACGTGCCTTTACGGCGGAGATTTCGGCGAGCCGACAGATGACGGAAACTTTTGCTGTGACGGACTTGTGTTCTGTGACAGAAGTCTTAAAGCAGGTTCACTCGAGGCAAAAGCGGTATATCAGCCTTTTGACTCCGAGTTTGACGACGAAAACCTGACGATACATAACCTGTTCGACTTTACCGATTTAAACGAATACACGATATGTTATACGGTTGAATCGGACGGAATTTGCGTTCATTCGGGAAACATTCACGCCGATGTTGCTCCGCACGAGTCACAAAGCATAAGCTTTAAAGTCAGCACACCCGATGAATGCAAGCTCGGCTGTTATCTGAATTTAAGCCTTGTTGACAAAGACGGCTTTGAGATTGCGGCAACCCAGCATAAGCTCAATGTTCCCGTCAAAGCCGATACGGCATGCGATACGTTTGATAATGTATCGATTGTGACTGAAAAGAATGTTATAACGATAAGCGGTGACGGATTCGAACATAAGTTCAATCCGAACACGGGAATGATAAGTGACATAAACGGATTGACCGACGGCGAAACCCGTCTTTCGGCTTGGCGTGCGCCGACCGACAATGACAGGGGCATAAAGAAAAAATGGGGTTATATAAACGGTGACAATATGGCGGGCGAAAACCTCAACCGCATAAGCACAAAAATATATGATTGCACGGTTTCCGGCAATAAGATAACCGTTGTCGGTGCTCTCTCGGGAATTTCGAGAAAACCGTTCTTCAGATTTACAACCGAGTATTCGTTCTTTGATGACGGCTCTGTCTGTGTAAGCCTTTGCGGAAAGGTT
This sequence comes from uncultured Eubacteriales bacterium, assembly GCA_900545865.1. Classification (GTDB taxonomy): domain Bacteria; phylum Bacillota; class Clostridia; order Monoglobales; family Monoglobaceae; genus UMGS1820. Next base: position 13,366 of record URAN01000041.1, on the reverse strand, counting down.
CGCGAGGACTGTATTGAGCTTCCGAGACTGGGATTTGAGTTTAAGATACCCAAAGACAGCGGAAAATTCAGATATTTCGGTATGGGTCCCGAAGAAACATATCGTGATATGCATCACTTTGCAAAAATGGGTATGTACGAAAGCAGCGCGAAAGAGGAATACATTCCGTATGTAATGCCCCAGGAACACGGCAACCACTTTAACACAAAATGCCTTGAAACCGAAAACGGATTGTGTTTTACCGCCGAGAATGTATTTGATATAAACGTGTCGAATTACACGGTTGAGATACTGACCGAGGCAATGCACACAAATGAGCTCAAAGAGGCGGATTATGTCACGGTAAGAATCGATTATAAAAACGCAGGTATCGGCTCGGCGAGCTGCGGTCCCGCTCTTTTGGAACAATATCGTGTGAACGACAAGGATATTGACTTTAAGTTCAGAATTAACATCCGATAGACGATATAAGAATAAACAAAATAAAATATGCAAAGACTATTGATACGGCTGTATCAGCGGTCTTTGCTTTTTTATTGAGAAAAAGAACGGCGGTGTAATGATTTGAAAGACAAAAATAAGTTTAAAAAATATATATGTTACGCGATGATAGGTGTGACAAGCGGCGTGCTTAACGGATTGTTCGGTGCGGGCGGCGGATGTGTGGTCGTTCCGGCAATGGAAAAGTTTTTGGATATGGACGAAAAAAAGTCGCACGCAACGGCAATCGCCGTAATTTTTTTGATGTCGGCGGTCAGCTCGGTTTTATACATTCGCGGCGGCTGGTTTGATTTTTCGCTGTGGCTTCCCGTGACGTTGGGCGGACTTATCGGCGGCGCGCTCGGTGCAAAGCTGTTATCAAAAATTTCTGTGCGGTGGCTTAAAATCGTATTCGGTTCAGTGATAATCGTCACCGCGGTCAAGATGATATTTCGGTAAATATTAATTCCGCAGGGACGGTTCCAAACCGTTCCGAACACGCGAATAAACGGCATAAAATTGCGCGGTTATTCAATATAATAAAATTATAAATGTATTAAATGATAGGAGGCGGTCGATGTGTCGGTCGTTATCGGTTTTTTAAGCGGAATAATAAGCGGTATGGGCATAGGCGGCGGCGCGATTCTCATCCCTGCGCTCACGCTTTTTTACGGCATTGAACAAAAACTTGCACAGGGGATAAACCTTGTATACTTTTTGCCGACGGCGATAATCGCGCTTGTTATTCACATCAAGAACAAAAGTGCGGATTTAAAGGTTGCGGCGATAATAGGGCTTTGCGGAATTGTCGGCGCGCTCGGCGGTTCGGTCATCGCCATGAAAATGAATAATTCCGTCCTGCGCAGGATGTTCGGTGTTTTTTTGCTCTTTGTCGGGATAAGAGAGATTATAAAAAAGCCCAAAAAATAAATATATTTAATTTCAATTCCGTTTCACTTTTCGGACGAGTTTTGCATATTATGAAAGTAAGAAAAATTTTGCCAAGAAACAGGGGATAAAATCAGAGAACGCCTTTGCAAAGAAAGTTTGAAAATATGGCAAATATCATAAAAAATAATAAATACGTTCAAAACAGTTGAAAAAGATTTCGCGTTGTGATACAATAATAAGTCAGTAGCATAAACTTTTGTTATGCCGAAATATTGATTATTACAGCCAAAGGCTTGACAGATACAGGCTTTTAAATATCGAAAGGAATTGATATGTGATGGAAATATATCTTGACAACAGTTCTACCACACGCCCGTACCAAAGCGTGTGCGACAAGGTTGCCGACGTAATGCGAAACAATTACGGCAATCCGTCATCGCTGCATCGTCTCGGTATCGCGGCGGAAAAAGAAATTAAAGAGGCAACCTCGGGGATTGCCGATGCTCTCGGCGTTCGCACCGATGAAATTTTTTATACTTCGGGCGGAACGGAGTCAAACAACCTTGCCATAAGAGGCGTATGTGCCGCGTCAAGACATAAAAAAATTGTCTCGACACCGATTGAACATCCGGCAACGCTGAACACCCTTTACTCTCTCGAGGAACAAGGATACACGGTTGAGTTTGCGCCCGTTGACAGCGACGGCAAGGTTATCTTGTCCGAATTTGAAGAGCTTATAACGCCCGACACGGCGCTTGTTACGGCGATGCTTGTGAATAATGAGATTGGTACGGTTGAGCCGATTGCAAAGATGTCAAAAATTGTTCGCAAGAAAGCCCCGGACGCATATTTTCACGTTGATGCCGTACAGGGATTTTGTAAAGTTCCGTGCAAGCCGTCGGAACTCGGCATTGACCTAATGAGCATAAGCGGTCATAAAATACACGGTCCGAAAGGCACAGGTGTTTTGTATATCAAAAAAGGAACGCACCTTGACCCGATACTTTTCGGCGGCGGACAACAAAAAGGCATAAGACCGGGAACGGAAAACGTACCGGGCATAGCCGGTCTGGGCGTTGCGGCAAAAAAGTGCCATACCAATTCTAAAACATCGACGGAACATATGAGAAAGGTTTTAAACAGGCTCAAACAAAAGCTTGTCGAAAACATTGACAATATAAGAATAAATACACCCCAAGATTGCGCACCGCACATTCTGAACGTTTCGTTCGGCGGTGTTCGCTCTGAGGTTCTTTTGCACTCTCTCGAAAATGAGGGAATATATGTATCGAGCGGTTCGGCGTGTTCGAGCCATAAAAAAGAACCGAGCTATGTCTTAACGGCGATAGGCGTTGACCGAACGATGATTGACGGAAGCATAAGATTCAGTCTTTGTGAATTCAACACCGAGGCAGAGGCGGATAAAGTTGCGGCGGCTGCGGCGGCGATAGTCAAGCGCCTGCGCAAGCTGAATTTAAGATAAACAACGGGCGGATAATATCCGCCCCTATGGATTGTAATATACATAATAATCAAAAATGTTAAATAACGGGATGCAAAATCCCGTGTTATTAAGGAGAAAACGCAAATGAAAGCAGATATAATTCTTTTAAAATACGGAGAAATTTCGCTAAAAGGCTTAAACCGCCCGATGTTTGAAAAACAGTTGCTTGCCAATGTGGCAAAAGCACTTGCTCCGCTGGGAAAATTTTCGATAAGAAAGTCACAGTCAACCGTATATGTCGAACCGCTCGGCGATGACATTGATATGCAGGCGGCAACAGAGCGTTTGTCAAAGGTATTCGGTATAGTAAATATTTGCCCGGCGGCAAAGTGCCAAAAGACCATTGAGGATATTGAGCGCACAACTCTCGAATGTTTGTCACAAATTGATTTGAACGGAAAGACATTCAAGGTTGAGGCAAAGCGCGAGGACAAGCAGTTCCCGATGAATTCGCCACAGCTTTGCCGTCATATGGGCGCGGTAATCTTAAAGAATACCGAGGGTTTGAGTGTTGACGTACATAATCCCGACATACTTGTTCAGATAGAAATTAGAAAAGAAGCGTTCATCTTCACCCAAAAGATCAGCGGCGCGGGTGGAATGCCTGTCGGAACGGCAGGCAGGGCGGCTCTTTTGCTCAGCGGCGGTATAGACAGCCCCGTTGCAGGGTGGATGATTTCAAAGCGCGGCGTTGTATTGGACGCGGTGCATTTTCACAGCCATCCGTACACCTCTGACCGTGCAAAAGAAAAGGTCATTGAACTTGCAAAAATTATGACCCAATACACGGGTCCCATACGTCTGCACATTGTTCCGTTCACGGATATTCAGCTCGACATAATCGACAAATGTCCCAAGAATTATCTCACGATAATAATGCGCAGACTTATGATGAGAATCGCCGAAAAAATCGCACGCGAGAGCGGCGCGATGGCTCTTATCACAGGCGAGAGCATAGGACAGGTGGCAAGCCAGACAATGGAAAGTCTTGTCGTTACCGACAACGCGGTCGATATGCCTGTTTTCCGTCCGTGTATCGGTATGGATAAAGAGGAGATTGTAACGATTTCAAAAAAGATTGACACATACGAAACATCAATCTTGCCTTATGAGGATTGTTGTACGATATTTGTACCCAAGCATCCGAAAACAAAACCGTCCATTTCCGAGATTCAAGAGGCGGAAAAACTTTTGACCGACCCCGAGGGTATGATGGAAAAAGCGATACAAGACCGTGAAATTATTGATTTATAGTCAAAGGCGGTTTATGAAAGGTGCTTGATTTAAGATGAACGAAAATGATTTTATTGAGGTACGTCAAGAAGATATAACGATTGACCAAAGTCCCGAATCGGAACGCCGTCTTTGTGCCGAAATAATCGAAGCTCTGACAAACGGCGGCAAACATATTACATTCGCGGAAAGCTGTACGGGCGGAATGCTCGCCGAGATGCTGACGGCGGTATCGGGCGCGTCAGAGTGCTTTGACGGAAGTTTTGTAACATATGCGAACGAACAAAAAGAAAAGCTGATAGGTGTCAGACACGAAACGCTCGCAAAATACGGGGCGGTATCGTATCAAACCGCTCTTGAAATGAGCCGCGGCGCAAGGCTTGCTCTCGGCGCGGACATAGGCGCGGGCGTTACCGGGATTGCCGGGCCGGGCGGCGGCACGCCCGAAAAGCCGGTCGGGCTTGTGTACATAAGTATAAGTACAAAGGATATACATTGTTTTTGTCGGCTGAACCTTGACGGTGACCGTTTTGAGGTACGGCGCAAGACTTGTCTTTATGTTCTTGAACTTGTGAAACGGACGGCGGTTTGAGTTGTTTTGTATAAATTACATAATATTTATGAATTTTGAAAAAACCGCTTGACACTTAAAAAACTGTATTCTATAATATAGATAATTGTACGCAGATATTATTTAAATCGGAGGACACACAAATGAATGAAGAGAAAAAGAAAGCGCTTGAAAGCGTTTTCGGTCAGATAGAAAAACAGTTCGGTAAAGGCTCTGTTATGCGTTTGGGCGACAAGAGCGATGCTCGGATAGAAGCTGTACCGACGGGTGCGCTGTCGCTTGACGTCGCTTTGGGTATCGGCGGCGTTCCGAGAGGAAGAATAATCGAGATATACGGTCCCGAATCTTCCGGTAAGACGACCGTTGCTTTGCATATTGTGGCAGAGGCTCAAAAGCTCGGCGGCGAAGCGGCGTTTATTGATGCGGAACACGCATTGGATCCCGTTTATGCACAAAATTTGGGCGTTAATATTGACGAACTTATCGTTTCACAGCCGGATACGGGCGAACAGGCTCTTGAAATCACCGAACAGCTTTGCCGAAGCGGTGCGATTGACATAATCGTTGTCGATTCGGTTGCGGCGCTTGTTCCGAAACAGGAGATAGAAGGGCTTATGGGTGACGCCCATGTCGGTTTACAGGCAAGGCTTATGTCACAGGCGCTCAGAAAGCTGGCAAGTGTTGTGAACCGTTCAAATACAATTGCGATATTTATAAACCAGCTCAGAGAAAAAGTCGGTTCTTCTTACGGAAGCCCCGAAACGACCACGGGCGGACGCGCACTCAAATTCTATGCGTCGGTCAGACTCGATGTACGCCGAATCGAGACACTCAAGGGTGAGGACGGTGCCACCGGTAACAGGACAAAGGTTAAGGTTGTAAAGAACAAGGTTGCTCCGCCATTCCGCGAGGCGGAATTTGACATTGTTTACGGTGAAGGAATTTCAAAAATCGGAAACATTGTCGATGTTGCGGTTGATTATGACATAATAAAGAAAAGCGGGTCTTGGTTCTCATATGATGATATGCGGCTCGGTCAGGGACGTGAAAACGCAAAGAATGTTTTAAAGGACAATCCCGAGCTTTGCAGAGAGATTGAGATGAAAGTCCGCGCCGCGGCGGGACTTCCCGATATGGACGCCGCCGACAGCGTGACGGAAACGCCGCTGACGCCGGTTGCAAAGCCCCCGAAAAAGAGCAAATAGAAGCGTTCCGCTTCACCAACCCCGGGCATAGTTTGATTAACATTCATCCCGTGCCGCATAGGGTATTGGTAAAGGTTAAAACAGATGAATGCGTTCCGCTTCACCAACCCCGGGTATAGTTTGATAATTATATTTATAAAAATATAAAAAGATAAAGTAATATAAAAAAGTGAGATAATTGTTATGGAAGAATATGATAGAGCAAAAAGAGCGGCAGCATCGCTTGTGTCATCACGTATGTACACCTGCCGCGAGGTTGAGGAAAGACTGAGACGAAAAAAGATACGCCGCGATGTTGCCGAACAGGTCGTAAGCGACTTTGTTGCCGCAGGGATTTTAAACGATGCCGAATACGCAAGGGCATACACCCAAGACGCGGTAAGACTCGGCTTTAAAGGCGTATACCGAATTCAACAAGAGCTGTACGCAAAGGGCGTTGCACGCAGTTTTGCCGACCGCGCTTGCGAAGAGTTCAAAGGCGAAACATATGACGCTCTTTGTCAGTATGTTGATGACAGAAATCTCTGTGAGGGCATAGAAACGTATAAGGATTATGAAAAGCTTAAAGCCAAGCTGATAAGGCGCGGATATTCTTCGTCCGAAATACGCAAGTGCCTTGACAGATACGATTTAAAACTCAAAAACGAATAAAGACATATGAATTAAGGAAGATGAAATTGTATAAGAATGTTTCTCTTGCATCGCTCGGATGTTCAAAAAACCTTGTCGATGCCGAACAGATGCTGGGTCTTTTGACCTCTGCAGGATATAACATAGTCGAGAATGAAGAAGACGCAGATGTTATAATAGTAAACACCTGTACCTTTATCGAGGCGGCAAAAAACGAATCCATAGAGTGTATTTTAGAGCTTGCGGATTATAAAAACAAGACCTGTAAGGCTCTGATTGTCACGGGTTGTCTTGCGCAAAGATACCGCGAACAGATTTTATCCGAGATGCCCGAGGTTGACGCCGTTGTCGGCACGGGCGAATACGACCGTATTGTCGAGATAATAAAACAACTCGAAAACGATGGCGGCGATATTTTGTGCTGTGGCGGTATTGCGTCCGATGAAGCGGAAAACTTGCCGCGCGTGCGCACCACTCCGCCCTATACAGCATTCTTAAAAATCGCCGAGGGCTGTGACAACCACTGTACATACTGTGTTATTCCGTCAATCCGCGGCAGATACCGCAGCCGTTCAATCGATGACATTCTTGCCGAGGCACGTCAAATGGCAAAAGACGGCGTAAAAGAGATAATCGTCATCGCACAGGACACAACGCGTTACGGCAAGGATATATACGGTGAGTACTGTCTGCCAAGGCTGCTCAAAGAGCTTTGCGCCGTTGACGGAATCGAATGGGTAAGAGTTCATTATTGCTATCCCGAGCTTGTGACCGATGAGCTTATCAAGGTATTTAAGACCGAGGATAAGCTATGCAATTATTTTGATATTCCGATACAGCATTGCTGTGACAGAATCTTAAAGCTTATGGGAAGGCGCACGAATTCCGAACAGATTCGCTCGCTTATTTCAAAAATCCGAGCGGAAATTCCCGATGCGGCAATCCGCACATCGATAATTGTCGGATTTCCCGGTGAAACCCAAGAGGAATTCGAAGAGCTGTGCGAATTTGTAAAAGAGATTCGGTTTGAAAGAATGGGCGTTTTTGCCTACTCACGCGAAGAGGACACCCCGGCGTATGATTTTGACAATCAAATTGACGAGGACGAAAAGATGCGCCGCCGAGACCTGCTTATGCTTATACAATCGGATATAGCACAAGAACAAAATTCGGCAAAAATCGGAACAAAGATACGCGTTCTCACCGAGGACAAAGACGAGATAATAAAAAGTTATTTCGGCAGGACATACGCCGATTCGGAAGAAGTGGACGGAAAAGTTTTCTTTAAATCCGACCGCGTTATTCAAAGCGGCGAATTTGTCGAGGTTGAGGTTGAGCAGGCAATGGAATATGACCTGTTCGGCAAAGAGATTTAGTATAACACGTTTAAAATTTACGGAAGGGCAGATGCAGCAATGAACATACCAAACAAGCTTACGATTTTCAGGGTTTTGTTGATACCCGTATATATGATACTTTATTTGACACAGGGTGTCGCCGTCAAATATGCCGCGATAGGCGTTTTTATTCTTGCGGCTCTGACGGACCAGCTTGACGGATATTTGGCACGAAAGAATAACCAGATAACTACTTTCGGAAAGCTGATGGACCCTCTTGCCGATAAGATGCTGATTATGGCTGCGCTTATTTGCTTTGTTCAAAAAGATGTTAAGTATGTCAATGCCGCGGTCGTTATGATTATTCTTGCAAGAGAGCTTATGGTTACGGGGATAAGAATGATTGCGATGGGCGACAACAAGGTCATCGCCGCAAGCATATGGGGCAAGTCAAAAACCGTATCGCAATTCGTTCTGACAATCGGAGTTATGGTATTTGACATTGCGCGCACATATATCCCCCAATACGGCGGCATTATGGACACGGCAACGCTTGTATTTGTTATTGTTGCGGTTATATTGACTATTTTTTCGGGCATAGATTATTGCTGTAAAAATTGGCATCTGCTTAAATTCAAATAATATATGCCGAAAATACGGATGAAAGGAACTCGTTTATGAAGATTATAATAGACGCTATGGGCGGCGACAATGCGCCGCAGGAAATCGTAAAAGGATGCGTAAGCGCGGTCGAAGCACTCGATGTTGAGGCGGTGCTTGTCGGCAGAGAAGCCGATATAGAGGCTGAACTTAAAAAATGCGGCTGTACGGATAAAAGGATAAGCATTTATAACGCGGATGAAGTAATAACGGGCGAGGATGACCCAATATCAGCAATCCGCCGCAAGAAAAATTCGTCTATGAGAGTGGGACTTTCGCTTGTTGCTAACGGCGAAGGCGACGCGTTTGTAAGCGCAGGCAACACAGGGGCGTTAATATCGGGTGCAACACTTATTGTCAAGAGAATCCCCGGGATAAGACGTGCCGCACTTGCGCCGGTTATGCCGAGTGCCGCGGACAAGTATCTTTTGATAGACTCGGGCGCGAACGCCGAGTGTACCCCGGCGTTTTTAAAACAGTTTGCAATAATGGGAAGCGTCTATATGCAAAGGTTTATGAATATCGATAGCCCGCGCGTAGGTCTTGTCAACATCGGAACGGAAGAAGACAAGGGTACGGACACGATACGCAAGGCACACGCCCTGCTCAAAGAGATTCCGATTAACTATACCGGATATATCGAGGCTCGCGAAGTTCCTCTCGGCGGTGCCGATGTGGTTGTCTGTGACGGCTTTACCGGAAACGTTCTCTTAAAGTTTATGGAGGGTATGGCGAGTGCGTTTAACTCGATGCTCAAAGGCGTTTTTAAGAAAAATGCGGTAAGTATGCTCGGTGCGCTTTTGGTAAAAGGCGGACTTTCGGATATGAAAAAGAGTATGGATTACAAAGAACACGGCGGTGCGCCCGTTCTCGGCGTTAAAAAGCCCGTTGTAAAAGCTCACGGAAGCTCTGACGCAAAGGCGTTTTCAAACGCAATCCGCCAGGCAAAAAGGACGGTTGAGTGCAATCTTGTGGAAAATATTACCTCCGGGATTGCTCAATATGGCAGTGAAGACCAAGAAAAATAGACAATTCTATATATAATATGAATAAAATTACAAATATTTAATATTTTGTATTGACGTATGACAAATTGTGTGATATAGTGTGAAATATAACATTTAAAAAATGTAAGAAAACAATATATCATTATTATGGGTTAAGGAGGTATAAAAGAATGGATGATATTTTAGAAAAGATTATAGAGATAACGGCTGAACAGCTGGATATTGATCCGGACACAATCACTCCGGACACCGCGTTCATCGAGGATTTGGACGCTGACTCTTTGGATGTTGTTGAACTTATGATGGCTCTGGAAGAAGAGTTTGACGTTGAAATCTCGGAAGAAGAGGCCGAAAATATCGTTACGGTCAGTGACGCTGCCGCTTACATAAGTGACAATCAATAATTGAATATCATTATGCCGTGACTTGGCATAATATACGGATATTTGCAGTTTGCAATTTATCTGTGAACGAACGGGCAGAGCGTAAGCTCTGCCTTTGATAAATTGAGCGGAAAATTCTTTGCGTTCCGCAATTTAAATTTGAAGGTGATATTGATATGGCAAAGAATATCAGAGGGAAATCGGCACAAAGCGGCGCCAAAATGAACATTGGTTATGAGTTTAAAAATAAAAATCTTTTAAAGACGGCTCTGACGCACATATCTCTCGCCAATGAGATGAATACCGAGAGCAATCAGCGTCTTGAATTTTTGGGTGACAGCATTTTATCATTTGTCGTTGCCGAATACATATACGAACGCTTTACCGGAATGTTGGAGGGTCAGCTCACCGAGGTGCGTGCGGCGGCGGTATGCGAAAAATCGCTTGCGGCGGCGGCAAAGAGAATGAACCTCGCAAGCGGTCTTAAATTCGGAAGGTCCGAGGCGCATAACGGTGCGAACAAGCCGTCAATTCTTTGTGACACTTTCGAGGCGGTTTTGGGGGCAATATACCTTGACGGCGGCATCGAACCTGCACGAAAGTGGATTTTGGATAACTTATCCGAGACGATTGATGCCGCGCGGCATATGGACTTTCATAACTATAAATCCGAGCTTCAGAGTCATTATCAAAAGAGAGATAAAAACCGAGAGGTCGTTACATATGACCTGATTTGCCGAACAGGCCCCGACCATATGCCCGAATTTACAGTTTGTGCAATGTACAACGGAAAGCGAATCGGCGTCGGCGTGGGTAAAAACCTTAAAAGTGCCGAACAGGCGGCGGCGAAACAGGCACTCGGAATAATAAACGGCAGGGCTGTTGAAAGATAGAATGGATATAAATAAAACGGTTAAGGGAATAAACATAAAACTGAATAAAGATAAACACGGATTAAAAAAGACATACAATATCCCGATATTTATTCCGCATTTGGGCTGTCCGCACACCTGTATTTTTTGTAACCAGACAAAAATCACGGGGGTTGCGACAAATGTCGGCTGTGATGATGTGAGGGCGATAGTCGAGAAATATTTAAGCGGCTTGCCCGAATCGGGCTGTCGCATTGAGATTGCGTTTTTCGGCGGCAGCTTCACCGGGCTTCCTCTCGATGAACAAGAGAAATTTTTAAAGACGGCAAACGAATATTCAGACAGGATTTACGGAATACGGATGTCAACGCGCCCCGACTATATCAGTGATGATGTTTTGGCACTGGCAAAAAAATATAATGTTAAAACAATAGAACTCGGCATACAGTCGGCAAACGATAAAGTTCTGGCTCTCAACGAGAGAGGTCACACGTTCAAGGACGTAAAGGCGGCGGCGCGGCTTATCGAAAAATACGGAATAGGATTCGGCGCACAGATTATGGTCGGTATGTACGGCTCAGACCCCGACTGTGACATTCAAACGGCAAGGCTTACGGCGGATTTAAATCCCGAATGTGTGCGAATTTATCCAACTCTTACGCTTTGCGGAACAAAACAGCAGGAATTGTATAAAGACGGTGAATACGCCCCGTATGATATGGAAACGGCTATAATAACGACCAATTCGATAATGCGGATTTTTGAAGATAAAAATATCGAAATCATAAGGGTCGGTTTGCATTCGGACGAAAGTCTGACCTCGGGCAACATTGCGGCAGGACCGTATCACCCGGCTTTTAAAGAACTCGTTCTTTGCCGCCGCGCAAGAGAGCTTATAGAGAGTGACATACAAAGCCGCAGACTAAAAAACTGCGTTTACAGCATTGCCGTATCCGACCGTGATATATCGGCCGTGATTGGGCATAAACGCTGTAACGCAGAATATTTTAAGAAAAAATATAATATAATTTTAAAAATCGAATATTCTTAACAATCCAATCTCATAGGCACGCCGTTGTCTGTGAGATATTTTTTTAGGTCACATATTTCTATTTCGCGAAAGTGAAACAGCGATGCGGCAAGCACCGCGTCCGCGCCGCCGTCCGTCAATGCCTCTTTAAAATGCTGCATATTTCCGGCACCGCCCGAGGCAATAACGGGAATCGATACCGAATCGGCAACGGCGCGCGTCAGCTCTATGTCATATCCGCTCTTTGTTCCGTCACAGTCCATAGATGTCAAAAGGATTTCGCCTGCGCCGAGACGGTCGGCAATCCTCGCCCATGTCACCGCGTCAAGCCCCGTGTCAACTCTTCCTCCGTTTATGTAGACATTCCAGCCGCTCTTATCCTCGCGTCGCTTTGCGTCTATCGCCACAACAACGCACTGACTTCCGAATTTATCGGCAGCGTCCGATATAAGCCGCGGATTTCGGATTGCGGACGAGTTGATTGATATTTTGTCCGCACCCTCGCACAAAAGTTCGCGGAAGTGTTCGACCGTGCTGATTCCGCCGCCCACGGTGAACGGAATAAACACCGTTTCGGCAACACGGCGAACCATATCGATAACCGTTCCCCTTCCCTCGTGCGTGGCGGTGATGTCAAGAAAGACAAGCTCGTCCGCCCCGGCAGCATTATATATCTTTGCAACCTCAACCGGGTCACCGGCATCGGTCAGATTAACAAAATTTACTCCTTTTACCACTCTGCCGCGATTTACGTCAAGGCACGGAATAATTCTCTTTGCAAGCATTGCTGTCACCTCATATGCGGCCGCCGAACCGACTGCCGAATTTTTTATGTTTTCGCCGTTTATGACGGCTCTATTTTATACCGATAAAATTTTTAAGTATTTTAAGCCCCGTATCTCCGCTCTTTTCGGGGTGAAACTGAACCGCAAACGCATTTCCTTTTTGAAGGGCAACGGGCATTCTCGCCGAATAATCACAAACGGCGGTTATGATTGATTTATCCTCGGGCTGCATATAATACGAATGAACAAAATAGACATATGCGCCGTCATCGATTCCGTCAAACAGCGGCGACTCTTTGGAAAACCCTATTGAGTTCCAGCCGATATGCGGAATCTTGTATCCTTCCTTTGACGGAATTCTTACACACTTTCCTTTAAAGATTCCGAGTCCCTGTGCGTTCGGACTCTCTTCGCTTTGTTCAAATAAAAGCTGAAGCCCGAGACATATCCCCAAAAACGGAACGCCCTTATCGATTATCGTCCGAATCGGGTCGGCAAGCCCCGACGCATTAAGCGCCGCCATACAGTCGCCGAACGCCCCTACTCCGGGCAGAATTACTCGGTCGGCGGACAGAATATCGGCGGCATCGGAACTTATTTTTGCATCGGTGCCGATAAATTCGCACGCCTTTTGTACAGAACGGAGATTCCCCGCGCCATAGTTTATTATAACAGCCATTATGTATCATCTGCCTTTCCGATTTTAAAAACTATAAAAATATATTACCATAAATCGGCATAAAGCGCAACCCGAAAAATAAATTGAGTTTTTTAAAAA
>URAN01000040.1 GCA_900545865.1 uncultured Eubacteriales bacterium | reverse complement strand
AAGTATCTGTAAGCGACGCAAGTTTATAATTTATATTCCAACCGTATTTTGCAAATAATTCTCTGTCCTCGTCATCAACAACATAAATCGCATCGCCGCCTGCTTCCAAAAGGGAATCCAAAAAGCGTGGGAAAGCATCATTTGCCGTATATAAAACGCCGTCCTTTTTTACAAAAGTTTTATGATACAAGGTGTCCCAATAAACATCATATTCCGAATCAGTGTCATTCTCACGCATTGTTACCTTATATGCTCTTATATAGTTTGCGTTTAAGTCAGGTGCCTCACCTTCATACGGCATTATAGAGCCCAGCCCTCCGGCTTCGTGGAAAAGGCTTTCTATATTGCCCCATACGGTAATGCTGTCAGCCTGATTGAAGCCTGCAAAATCAGATATGCGGCTTACGGTTATATCCGAAAATCTGTCTGCGGTTGTATATTCCACATCACATTCAAAAGCCTCGCCCAAAAACTTAAGCGGCACATATGTATGATTATCGAATATTTTAGGCACTGTATCCATATTGACTGCGTTATTGTTTTTAAGCATTGATTTGGAATCAATAGTAAAAACAACAGTGTTTTTGTCATCGTTATAATCTGAAATTGTGACTGTCTTGTCGGCATCGTTCCAATCTACCTTTTTGCCCAGCGCATTGCTGATGGCACGGACGGGAATTTGCGTCCTGTCGTTTTCGTCAATAAACGGCAGTTCGGTTTTATCGCAATATATTTTCGTTCCGCCGACAGTTATATATAAGCCGTGCTTTTCCGTGTTGTAAACGGTTATATTTGTCTTGTCGTAAGCAAAAGCCGAAATTGACGATGCTGCTGATATTGCAGCAGTTAATAAAATTGATAATGTTTTTTTCATTGCGTGTCGCCTCCTTAATTTCTTACCAAATTTTTTTGTACATTGTCTTTTTTCTTTCAAGATGAAAAAAGTGTGTAACCCAATGCAGAGTTACACACTGAAAAACGCACTAACTCCAGCATAAGGTTGCTACACACTTATACTTACATACTTCGTCACAAAGTTATGATAGCCGGAGTGTACGCTTTTACCTATAAGCGTACACCTTGTGACGAGAAAATATACTTACTCCATTATAAGTATAGTATGTAGCATAATAATTATAACATATACAGAGAGTTTTGTAAATACTTTTTCAGAAAATTTGTTTATATAGCAAATAAAAATTTACACTTTACACTTGATATTTTGTGTCAAACTCGTTTCGGAATGGTATACTTTAAGTAGAGTCGACAAACACCCAAAAATCTGATATAATAAAAGAAATCAGAAAGAGGGAAAGAAAATGTCAAAGTGTAGTAAGGAATTCAAAGAAGAAGCAATCCGCTTGTCGGATGAAATCGGGAACAAAAAGGCGCAAGCCACATGGGATAACAAAGGCAACAACCGAAATACAAGAGAGAGAAAACCTGATAAGACGTGATTTTTCGGCAAATATGTCGCTAAAAAAGGTGGTTTCAGGCATTACCGAAATACAATGCAGCGACGGTAAACTATATGTTTCAGCAGTGCTTGACTGCTTCAACGGCGAGACACTCGCACTTGCTATGGATGACAATATGAAGAAAGAATTATGTGTTAAAACCATCGAGCAAATGAAGGAGCAATACGGAAAGCAACTTAAAGGTATGATTTTTCACAGTGACAGAGGCAGTCAATATACCAGCGAAGCGTTCAAAGTGGCACTTAAATCCTTTGGAATAATACAAAGCCTGAGCGGTGTGGGACATTGCTTTGACAACGCCGGAATGGAAAGCTTTTGGGCAACCTTGAAGAAAGAGAAAATCTACCGTATAGCCGCTTACAAGCTAACACGAGAACAAGTTAAGAGCATTGTCTTCAGATATGTTTTCGTATATTACAACCGAATCAGGATTTACACATCAAATCCGTACGGATTGCCGCCTGTCAAGTACAGAGAATGGTCAAACGGCTGCCGGAAAACCGCAGCTTGAGACGGCGACGCGCGAATCTGTTTTTCCTCGTTTCGCTACGCTTCACTCAGAAAAACAGATTCGATATTGCGTATATTTCAGATTTAGGGGATTTTTCGACTGCACATATCTTGACATTTCCATTTCAAAAAATTTTCCGAAAATAAATATTTAAATAAAAATTTATTTTGAATTGCCGTTGTGATTATCCGTATAATTTAATGTGATAATTATATTAAAAAGGGCAAGCCTGTGCGGCCGCCCTTTAAAATATTCAAATCTTATGCGAGATGAAGAATGTTGATAAGCAAAATCCAGCTCATTCCGTAATATGTCACAACCGCAACAAGGTCGTTTATCGTTGTGATAAGAGGACCGGACGCAACCGCAGGGTCAACGTTGATTTTCTTAAAGAACAGCGGTATAAGCGTTCCGACCGCACTCGAAAAGAGCATTGCCACGGCAAGAGATATGCCGATACACCCCGAAACCGAGTACGAAAACAACAGCGTCTTGTCTTTAAAAAAGTAAATGTAAAGTCCTATCAGAACAAACGACAGCGTTCCCAATAAAACACCGTTGCAAAGACCGACTTTCATTTCTTTAAGCACAAGCCCGACCTTGTTTTTAAAGGTCAGAGACTCATCCATAAGCACCCGAATGGTGACGGCGAGGGATTGCGTTCCGACATTACCTGCCATATCGAGGATTAATGACTGAAAAGCCATAATCAAGGTCAGCTGTGACACTACGTTTTCGAACGCACCGACAACCGACGAGACCACCAAAGCCAATCCCAAAAGGATAAAAAGCCACGGCAGACGCTTGCGCAGACTGTCTTTGAGCGGTTCCGCCAAATCTTCTTCCGCGGTCAAACCTGCGAGCTTTGCATAATCCTCACCCATTTCATCATCAACGACCTGGATGATATTCTGGGATGTGATAACACCCAAAAGCCTGTTTCCGTTATCCAAAACAGGAATCGAATCCTCTGAATAGTCTTTTAAGCGTTCGATACATTCGTCTATCGTTTCGTGACCGTAAACATACGGGAACGAGGTTATTATCAAATCATCGAGAGAATCGTTGCGCCGGGCGATAATCAGGTCTTTTAAATCAATCGCGCCATAGAATATTCCGTTTTCATCGGTAACGAAAATCATCGATATATTATCGTTTCGCGCCGCCTGGTCAACAAGCTCTGACATTGCCTCTTTTATGCTGAGGTTCTCGCGGATTGAGATGTAATTCGTTGTCATCTTGCTTCCGATTTCGTCCTCATCAAACGATGCGATAAGAGCAACGTCCTGACGCGCCTCGTTGTCCATAAGGTCAATCATAATAACGCGCTTGTCGCGGTCTATCTCTCTTAAAATATCAACGGCGGTGTCTGCCTCCATATGCGAGATGACCGTTGCCGCGCGTTTTAAGTCCATTTCGTCAAGGTATTTGCCTGCGTCCTCCTCCTCGGTGTATTCAAAGACCTCGGATAAGGTTTCTATATCAAGCACGCGATAGAGCTTTGTCCTCTCGAGAGGGGTCAGACGTGACAAAACCTCAGCTATATCATTTTCGTGATAATCACCGAGACGGTCGCGCATATATCGCGGAGACGCGTTGCTGCGGATTATATTTATTATCTCCGACGTATAGTCGGGTTTGGGTGCTGTTTCCAAATCCTCATCGTCCGCATCGCGGTCATCTCTGTCTTGTTCTATCATATCCGCCGTGCTTTCCGAATCCTGATATTTCGGCGGCGTTATACCATTGGTTTTGTTTTCGGAAAGATTTTTGTTTGTATCATTATCCGTTTTTGTGTCGGCATTGCCGCCGATACTTGTGTTTTGATTGTTGTTGTCTTCGGTATTCATCCTTTGCACCTTCCTTTCAATTATTTTGCGTTTGCGCGCAAGAGCGGTATAAGTCCGCCCGAAAATGCCGAATAAGCCGATTTTGGCGGCACAAAAATAAGCACGACAAATAAAAGCGGTCTTATACAGTATTCAGTTTATACCGGTGTTGTTACGCCCAAATAATGCGTATCTGTTGGTAATTTAAGGGAATAAAACAAAAGACATCCTCAAAAGGTGCGGATTGAATTTTTCAACTTAAAAAAGCAGAGCAAAGCAAAACCGCCGCAGTATACTCGTATGTTTGAATATATCGCCCTCCGGGGGAGTCGATAGTTTGCGCACTTCGCCCGCCATTATCACAGCTATCCACTTTGCTCACCTCTCTTATTTCAAGATTAATATAATATTATTGTAACACAGTGTTTACAATTCTGCAAGAGGTTTTTTGAAAAAAATTAAATTTTTTCAAAAAAATCGGGCGGCGTTTGACCGCCGCCCGAAAATTTGAGGTCTAAGACCTTGATGGCGCGGCGGAATACGCCTCGTCATAAAAATATTCCTGAGAATTAAGCGGCGGTTTATCGGACGGCGGAATTATATATGTTCCGTCCGTCTGTTGCACACGCGCTTTTACATTATCGCTGAACATTATTTCAAACATTCGGCGTATGCGCGCTTTTATCGTGCTGTCATACACGGGCGCGGCAACCTCAACGCGGCGCAGGGTGTTTCTCGTCATAAAATCGGCAGACGAAATGTATATTTTGTCGCGGTCGGGTGTTCCGAATATATATATTCTCGAATGTTCAAGAAATCTGCCGACTATGCTTTTTATCGTGATATTGTCCGTTTTACCGACAATTCCGCTTTGCAGACACGAAATTCCGCGGATAATCATATCGATTTTTACCCCTGCCTCGGATGCCTCGGCGAGCTTATTTATAATCTTTTTATCGGTAAGCGAGTTCATTTTAAGAGCAATATACGACGGCTCTCCGGCTTTCGCGTGTTCAATCTCTTTGTCTATCATATCGAGAATCGGCGCTTGCAGGCATTGGGGTGCAACAAGCAAGACAGCGGACGTATCGACCGTGTTTCCGAGCAGAATTGCCTGAAAAACGTTGAATGCGTCTTTGCCTATTTCCGGGTTTGATGTGATGAGCGCAAGGTCGGTATAAAGCCGAGCAGTCTTTTCGTTATAGTTGCCCGTGCCGATTTGAGTGATATATTGTATCTCGCCATTGTCTTTTCGTGTGATAAGACAAAGCTTTGAATGCACTTTAAGACCGTCAATGCCATAGACAACGTGACAGCCCGCGTCCTCTAAGCGGCGGCTCCAGCGGATATTGTTCGCCTCGTCAAAACGCGCTTTCAGCTCGACCAAAACATCGACCTGTTTTCCGTTTTCGGACGCTTCGGCGAGTGCCTCGACAACCTTTGAATTTTTGGCAAGCCGATAAAGGGTCATCCGAATCGAGATAACCTTTGGGTCTCTTGCCGCCTCGTTTAACATATCCAAAAACGTGTTCATACTCTCATAAGGGTAGGAGAGCAGAACGTCTTTTGATAAAACCTGAGGTATTATCGGCACGGTCGAATCAATGCTCGGCGTGAGCTGAGGAACGCGTTTGGCAAACACAAGCTCGGGATTTTTGCGCAGCAAGTCCTCAATCTCAAAGAGGTATGAGAGGTCGAGCGGCGCGTCCGAATGAAATACGTGCTTTTTTTCGAGCGAACAGTGCTTGCACAGCTTTTCTATCATTTCGTCCGAAATATCGCGCGTAAGTTCCATTCTCACGGGTGCAAGTTTTTTGCGCAGCTTTACAACCTGTTCCATCTGGTCGCGATAGTTCAAGTCCTCGTCATACACCTTGCTTACATCAATGTCGGCGTTTCGTGTGATTCTCAAAACCGATTTTTCTTTTATTTTATAGCCTTTAAACGCCTTTGGCATAAAGTGCAGTATCAGCTCCTCGGACAGGATATAATCGCCGTCCGAATCCGGAATGGAGATGAGCCGCGGCAGAAAGTCGCTGTAACACGGAACTATGCCGATTCGCTCTTTCTTGCCCTTTGATGAAAGGATTGCGAGGGCGTATATTTCAAGACCCTTTAAGAACGGAAAAGGCTGTTTCCGTCCGACAATCATTACCGAAAGCAGAGGAAGAACCTCTTTTGAAAAATACTTTTCGAAATATGCGAGCTGTTTTTTGTTCAGCTCTTTCATCCCGACAAGCCGAACGCCGTTTTTTTCGACAAGCTGCATGGCGGACGAATATGTTTCGTCCTTGATTGCGTTAAGTCGCGTAACTTCGTCTAAAATTGCGTCAATTTGTTGGTCGGGGGTCATATTCGTTTTGTTGTCGCGCGGCGGATGATTCAAAAGCCTTTGGTCTTGCAAAGAGCCGACCCGAACCATAAAAAATTCGTCCAGGTTTGACTGGAATATCGAAAGAAATGACAGCCTTTCGCAAAGCGGTACATTCGGGTTCTGTGCCTCGGCAAGAACACGCTCGTTAAATTTCAGCCACGACAGCTCGCGGTTGACAAATATATTGTTGTCGGTATTACTTTTGTTTTGTATGTCGTTTTCGTTTTTATGCATAATTTTTTGTTCTCCTTTTTTACGGATTAAAAGGTTTGAGATTAGTCCCCGAAACAAATTCCCGCCTCCTTTGCCAACAGGACGGTTTCACAGTCGGGCGGAACGGTTTTGAGCTTTCCCGCCACATCAGTCAGAGGAACGGCTTTTATTTGGTTATTTGATACGGCAACCATTTTTCCGAAATCGCCGTTCATAATAAGCTTTGCCGCCGCCGTACCCAAACGCGTGGATAATACTCTGTCATAAGAATCGGGTGCGCCGCCGCGCTGGGTATGCCCCGGAACGGTTATGCGAACCTCTTGACCCGTTGCTTCGGTCAGCTTGTGCGCAAGCTCATAAGATACGGACGGAAATTTGCTTTCGCGCCGCTTGCGCTTTAGAGCGCCCTTGCTGAGCTTGCTGTCCTCTTTTGAAATCGCACCCTCGGCAACGGCAATTATTGAGAAACGTTTTTTCTGTTTGTATCTGTTGTTCAGTGCGGCGATTATCTTTTTTGTATCATAGGGAATCTCGGGGATAAGGATAACGTCCGCACCGCCGGCGATGCCTGCGTGCAGGGTGAGCCATCCGACCTTGTGACCCATTACTTCAACAATAAATACCCGACCGTGCGATGCCGCGGTTGTGTGAATGCAATCAATCGCCCGGGTTGCGACATCGACCGCGCTTTGAAAGCCGAATGTCATATCCGTACCCCAAAGGTCATTGTCGATTGTCTTGGGCAGAGTAACAACGTTAAGTCCCTCTTCCGACAGCAAGTTTGCCGTCTTGTGCGAGCCGTTTCCGCCGAGGACAACGAGACAGTCAAGCTTGTTTTTTGCATAATTTTCTTTCATTGCCGCAATTTTATCAATTCCGTTTTCATCGGGAATCCGCATCTTTTTGAACGGCTGGCGCGATGTGCCGAGAATTGTTCCGCCGAGAGTTAAAATACCCGAAAAATCAGAGTCTTTCATTTTTTGAAAGTTGTTGTATATAAGACCCTTGTACCCGTCAAGGATTCCGTATATTTCTATATCCTTGATGTTGTTGTACAATGTTTTGGCAACGCCGCGCATTGCCGCATTAAGACTTTGACAGTCACCGCCGCTCGTTAAAATTCCTATTCTTTTGATTCTTGACATAACTCACTTATTATCCTTTCCGTGTGTTTTGGCAATTGTTTTGCCGTATATATTTATTAAACATTTTTGCGATTGATGAGTATGAGTTTCCGCTTACATTCCGTATGTTTTAGGGAACGTCGAGGACGCCGTCCTCTACTGCAATATCCGAAAGCTTACAATCGCTTATATATTTATCTTTATAATATGCAATTTTGTTATTTTATATTATATCATAAAATTTGGAATAAAACAATCAAAAATATTTAATTATATGTAAATTCTGTGTTAATAAATTAAAGTACGTAACCAATTTTTGTAAAATACATATATTGGTGGTATAGGAGGATTTAGGTCGGAGGTGATACGTAATGGAAAAAAATAAAAATGTATTACATAATCCGCACCCTATACGCAGGTTTAAGTATCGTTTTGGGTTTTATAAAAGACGGAAAAAACGCCGTTTCGGCACAATGATAATTCTTATAATTTTGCTTAGTGTATTATGCGCGGCGTTTTGTGCAATAGAAAAGCGTATCGCGCCGATTGCATTTAAAACGGGTGAGACACAGCTCAAAAACGGATTGACATCCGAATGCAATATGATTTTAGCCGATGTGTCGGGCGGCGGCTTTAACGCCGCGGACATAATGACCGAAAGCCGTGATGAAAACGGCAGGATAACGTCAGTGTCGGTGAATTTTGATGAGGTAAACCGAGTTAAAACGTACTCGGCACAGAGAATAGCCGAGTACCTCAAAGGTTGCAAGAACATAAAATGCGCCGTTCCGAGCGGAAGCCTTGTGTCGGACGGAATACTTTCGGGATACGGATTTGATATTCCGCTGAATCTGGTATGTACCGCCGATGTTGATGTGAATTTTGAGGATGACTTTGTTTCTGCGGGGGTCAACCAGGTAAGGCACAGGCTTATGATAAGCGTGGTTGTGAATGCAACGCTGTGTTCGATGACCGAGAGTACGCCTATCTGTATCGTGACCGATATTCCGCTTGCCGAAACGGTAATATCCGGTGATGTGCCCGTTTTGAATACTCAGCCGAACGAAAATTTAAAGTAATTGATTTATAATGTTACATATTACGATAAACGATTTGATATTGCATTTAATATTCCGCGAACGGATGCGTCCGATACCTCGATATAATGATTGCGTTCGGAAATATCCCAAAGATAGTGCGCGTCCGAGCTTGTGATTATATTATATCGGTTTGAGTATTCCCCCTCGAGTGCGGTGCGGCTTTTCTCGGTTATTTCAACCGCCGAAATATCGAGGTCGGGAGGAATGAATCCGAGGTTTGACCAGACGCTGTAACTTTCACGGTCGATATGAGCCGGGTATGCGATTCCGCCGAGGTCTTTTGCGGCGGCAACAACCGTGTATATGTCAAGCCCCGAGGCAGTCACAAGCATTCGGTCGATTTCGCCGCATATCTCGTCATTTTCATCCATAATATATTGGTTGCCGAAAATCTCGGGGCGGTTGGGTATATATGGTGAAGAATCGACCAAGATGCGCTGCATTTCCTCCGCTGCATCGGCGGTGGGAAAGAGCGTGACAATATGCACTTCTTCGGACGTTTCGACTTCCATACCGGGGATAAATATGATTTTATCCCCGGCAACCGCCGCCGCGGCGCGGACGTTTTCACAGGCGTTATGGTCGGTCAGAGCAACAGCGTCAAGACCCTTTATTATCGACATATTTATAAGGTTGTTCGGCGTCATATCGTTGTCGCCGCATGGAGATAACGCCGAATGAATGTGAAAGTCATAGTACAGCTTCATAGTGTTTCCGACCTTTCTTAAAAGCTATACGCCGAGGGCGGCGAGAGCCTTTGCCGTTTCGTATGCCGTTTTGGGTGTTGTAAGTATGGGTATGCCGAGTTCATCGGCTTTGGCTTTGGTGTTATCATCGGGGGATGTGCCGTCGGGCATAATTATACACGCGCCGTCGGCGAGCGATGCGACCGCAACAACGTTGATATTCGTCTGAATGGTTATCCATATCATATCTTCGTGAACACCCGTCATTGCAAGACTCATAAGGTCACCGATGTAACAGCCGTTTATCTGTCCGGTCAATCCCTCCGCACCGGCGGCACAGGTCAGATTCAGTTTTGTTATAAGTTCGGATACATTTAAGTTTGACATAGTGATTCCTCCTGTTTTTAAGAACGCATTTTTTTACCGATAAGTGCTTCGTACTTTTCACGCAGCTTAAATATGCAATCATCTTGGGCGGCGTATCCGCGAACGATGTCCTCGGCGAGTGTGCGACAGCTCGGCGAGCCGCAAGAGCCGCAATCCAGCCCCGGCAGACTGCTTTCTATCTCATCGATTTTAAGAGCCATTTGCATTGCCGTACCCAAATCATCGTTGAGTTTCATAACGGGGCGGTATACGGGGCCGCAATCCCACATTCGTTCGATATTCGAATCAATCGGCTCGGCGGCACTTTGCTTTCTTTCGCAGATACGTTTGAGCCGCGCTCTTGCGACAAAGCTGTTCTCTGTGGCGAGAGGACCGCCGACACAGCCGCCCGGACAGGCGAGAGCCTCAACATAGTCTATGTCGCCGAGACGGTCGTCCTCTATGTCCTCTAAAAGTTCGATTACGTTGTGAATTCCGTCAACGGCAACACGGCGCGGTGCGTCCGATGCGTTGGCTTCGCCGCCGCTTGCCGCCCACATAATGCCGAGACTTCCCGCTTTTGAGAGCGGCTTTATTTCCTTTATTCCGCCGATTTTTTTCGCAATCTCGCGGCAGGTATCCCTAAACGAAATTACGCCGTTGACGTGGCTGTGCTTTACCATAATTTCATCGCGAACCGCCGTTGCTTTTGCTGCGCACGGACTTATAAAAAATATTCCTATCTCGTTCGGGTCAAGCCCCGTCTTTTCGGCGGCGTCTTTGCGCGCCGCCTCAGCCGACAGTTCCATCGGCGAACGCAGAGGTATTATGTTCGGAATAAGGTTCGGAAAGCGTACCGCTATCAGGCGCGTCACGGCAGGACACGCCGATGAAATGGCAGGCTTGATAAGCTCGCCGCCCTTTAAGAGCTTGCGCGTTTCGAGGGTGATTGCCTCTGCGCCGCGTGCAACCTCAAACACATCATCGAACCCGATTCCGACCAGGGCGGTGAGAATTAAATTGCATTCCTCGGCTTTGCTGAACTGACCGAAAAAAGCGGGTGCGACAAGCGCAATCGTGTATTTATAATCATTGAGTTTGTCCAAGCCGTCCGTTACGGCGGCTTTTGCGTGATACGGACAGACCCGTATGCATTCGCCACAGTCGATACAGCGTTCTTTGAGAATCTTCGCCTTTCCTTTTTGAACCCGTATCGCCGCGGTCGGACATTGTTTAAGGCAGTTGGTACAGCCCTTGCAGAGTGATTTTTCCAGCCGTACCGAATGCCAATAATTTTGATTGTTCATCAAGCATCCTCCCAACCGGCAATGCTTTAAATCGGAGCATTGCTCTTGCTCTGTCAGCAATGAACAGAGCTTGCACCGGATTAAAATCCGTACCGTGGTTATATTTTTATAATCAAATCTATGGTTGTGCCGACACCGCATACGGTGTCAATTTTCATCTCGTCGGAATACATTTTTATGTTGGGCAGACCCATCCCGGCACCAAACCCCAGCTCACGTATTTCGTTTGACGCGGTTGAATATCCCTCTTGCATTGCCTTATCGATGTCGGGAATTCCGGGACCTTTGTCGGCAAGCACGATATGTATTCTGTCGGGTGTAATATCAACGTCTATCGTGCCGCCGTCGGCGTGTATAACCATATTTATTTCCGCCTCGTACATTGCTATTGCCGTGCGGCGGATTACATCGGGCGAAAGCCCGAGCTTTTTAAGATATTTTTTTACCGTTGCCGAGGTTGTCCCGGCAAGGGTAAAGTTTTGACCGTCCACATCATAGTGAAGCTTTATTTCGTTAGCCAAGCTTGACCGCCGCCTTCCTTCCGCACAGACCGTCCGAATACAGAATTCCGCATGACACGAACATCGGAAGCTCGGTTGTCATAATGACCATTCCGTGACCGTTTGCAAAGTCGATTAATTCCTGTGCGGGAACTTTTCCGCGCACGAACACGACCGCCTGAATATCCATCATTTCGGCGGTGCGCAATACCTGAAGGTTTTGCAGCCCGGTCAGCAAAAGAGCCTCGTTTTTGACAAAAGCGAGAACATCGCTCATAAGGTCGCTTCCGCATGCCTCTTTGACCTCGGTATCGAGCATATCCTCTCCGGCGTACACTTTTGCATCGAGCAAATCTTTTACCTGTGAAAGTTTCATCTTATAAATCATCCTTTACTGAATTTAATATATTGGTTTTGATTTTATTTTATGTCTTATATTGAGTGTGATTTAAAAAAGTATATTTGTACCAAATTTTCTTTCATATACATATAATAACATATTTTTTGGGAATATGCAACAAAAATTTTTTTAGGCGTTTCTTTATCTTGACACTCTTGCGCAAGTGGTATAAAATATAACTTAGAATTGAAAATATATGATGGAATTGAAAATATATGATGGAATTGAAAATATATGATTGCAAAGTTAAAAGCTGAAAATAAAGGAGATAAAAAATGCGTGTATTAATGACGACAATGCAGCTCGACATCGGCGGTGCCGAAACACATATAGTCGAGCTTTCAAAGGCTTTGGCAAAGTGCGGAATCGAGATTACCGTTGCATCGAACGGCGGCGCGTATGTAAAAGAGCTTGCCGAGGCAGGAATAGAACATATCAAGATACCGTTTCACAGCAAGAACCCGAAATGTATGATAAATGCGTACAAGGCGCTTAAAAAACTGATTTTTGAAAAGAAATTCGATGTTGTTCACGCCCATGCGAGAATCCCTGCATTTTTGTGCCATTTGCTGCAAAGACGGTATCATTTCAGGTTTGTGACGACCGCGCATTGGGTCTTTAACACACGCTTTCCGTACAACCTTTTGACGCGCTGGGGACAGCGTTCTCTTGCGGTCAGCGATGATATAAAGGCGTATTTGACGGATAATTACGGAATCGAACCCGATAACATAAGGGTCACGATAAACGGCATCAATCTCGAAAAGTTCTCTGCCGACACCGATTATTCGGACGTGGCGAAAGAGTTTTCTTTTGCCGATAACGTCAAAAGAATTATATATGTGAGCCGTATGGACGAGGACAGAAGTCTCGCCGCACACAAGCTCATCGAGGCTGCGCCCGAGCTGGCGGAGAAGATAGGAAATCTCGAAATAGTCATTGTCGGCGGCGGCAACGATTTTGAGCCGATAAAAGCAGAAGCAGAGACGGCAAATCAAAAAATAGGAAAAAGGGTAATCATCACAACGGGAAGCCGAACGGATATAAACAAATTTACCGCCGCGGGCGACATATTCATAGGAGTGAGCCGTGCGGCTCTTGAAGCTATGGCGTGCGGAAAGCCGTCGATAATTGCCGGAAACGAGGGCTATATCGGAATATTTGATGAGGACAAGCTTAAAGTATCGATAGATACAAACTTTTGCTGCCGCGGATGCGCGCCGACCGAAACCGAACGGCTCAAAGCCGATATATTGACGCTTTTGACCGCAGATGAGGAAGAACGCGTATGTCTCGGCAAATATGCGCGCGATACAGTTGCGAAATATTACTCGATGTCAACAATGGCAAACGACGCGATAAAGATGTATGTCTCATGCATAAAGCACAGCAAAATCAATGAGGTTTGCGATGCGGAATTTGACACAATAGATGAGTATCTCATAAATAATCCTCTGCGTACGCGCACAAAAGCATCCGATATTTTGATTTCGGGATATTACGGTTTCGGAAACAGCGGAGACGATTCGATTTTGTATGCGATAATACGCGAGCTTAAACAAAAACAACCGAATGTCAGAATCGCAACGCTTTCAAAAACTCCGTCCGTGACCGCCGAGATTTACGGAATTGACGCGATAAACCGCTTTAACGTAATAAGCGTGCTGTATCGGCTCAGCCGCACAAAGCTTTTGATAAGCGGCGGCGGAAGCCTTATTCAGGATGTGACATCGACAAAATCGCTTGCGTATTACCTTGCGATAATAAACGCGGCAAAGCTTATGGGGAAAAAGGTTATGCTTTACGCCAACGGCATCGGACCCGTTAAAAACCACACGAATTTCAGCAAGGTAAAGTCCACACTCAACCGTGTTGACCTTATAACCCTGCGCGAACCGTCATCGTTTGAGGAATTAAAAAAATTCGGCGTTGACAAACCGAGGACGGTTGTGACCGCCGACCCTGCATTCAACCTGTTTTCCGCATCGGAAAAAGAAACGGAAGAACGCCTTGGGAGAATCGGCATCGAAAAAGGAAAAAAATATTTCGCGGCGGCAATTCGCCCGTGGAAAACGGCGGACAGCGATTTTTGTGACGCTGTTGCCGCGGCGGCGGATTATGCCTATGAAAAATACGGACTTGAATGTGTGTTTATTCAGATGCAGCCGAGCCGCGATAAGGCGATTACCGCGGCGTGTGCGGCACAGATGAAAACAAAGGCGCACATTGCCGAAAGTTCGCTTTCGCCCGACTTGACGCTCGGAATTATCGGCGGTGCGGAATTCGTTTTGGGGATGCGTCTGCATACCTTGATTTATGCTGCAAAGTGCGGTACGCCGGTTATCGGGATTTCGTATGACCCAAAAATCGATTCGATTATGAAATATATGAATCAGGAATATCGCGTAAGCGCCGAAAAGCCGAACCCGATTACCATATGCGCATATATCGATAAGATAATGCAAAACCGTGATAAAATTTCGACCGATTTATCTGTGGTGTCAATCGATTCGGCAGAGCTTGCCGCTCAAAACGCAGAAATGGCTCTTGAACTTATTGCGGACAAAACGGATTTTAATAAAATATAAAAATCAAGTTAAATATATACAGTATAATAAATTACTGCGGCAGAATAATAAGATTGGATGAAGAAAAATGCTTAATTTATTTATTTTTAATCACATTAACAAAAATGAAACGATAAAGGCGCTTTTAAAATACAAACGCACACACGCCGAGGCGGATTATTGCGAGGCGGCAAGGGGAATTATTGAGTTTGCGCCAAAGCGTTTGACAAACAAAAACATTCTCGGCGAATTTGTTTTGCGCCTTATGTTAGAGAGCGAGCACCTTCCGGATATTTCAAGGCTGCGCGATTTTTTGCGCCACGATGTAAAGGTGATTTTCAGCGAGTTTATAAACTATGATTGGGAGGGTATGTTCCGCACCGATGCAATGCCGTCTCTGTCGGGCATTGCAACCGAACCGATTGACGCCGGGCTTTGCAGCTATTCGCGGTCGATAGAGGCAATGCTCGACTGTGGCTCTAACGAGGCACTCGGCGGCGCGATTTTGGCACACGCCGAGAGTTTCGGCACGGGAAGCTCGTCCGCTTATTCGGCTCTGAAATGGGAAAAGGGCAGACTTAAAGGAATTACGCACCCCGATTCGATAACGTTTGATATGCTGACGGGGCTTGAACATCAAAAAAAGGTATTGATTGCCAATACCGAAAGTTTTGTAAGCGGAAAACCGGCAAACGATGTTCTGCTTACGGGAAGCTCGGGCACGGGTAAATCATCATCGGTCAAGGCGTGCCTGAATATGTTCAAGGATAGAGGACTTAGACTTATTGAACTCGATAAAGCCGACCTTATTGACCTTTCGGCTCTGTTCGGCTGCATAAAAAACGATGTTCTTAAATATATTGTTTTTATAGATGATTTATCTTTTGAGCCGGGGGATATGAGCTATAAGATTTTAAAATCCGCGCTTGACGGTCAGGCAGAGGCAAGGGGCAACAACATACTTATCTATGCGACATCAAACCGCAGAGGTCTTATAAAAGAGACGTGGAGCGAGCGCGAGGGATATTCAAGCGATGAGGTTCACCGCAGCGAGGGTATTCAAGAGAGAAAGTCGCTTTCGGCAAGATTCGGCATTAATCTGAGCTTTTTGACGCCGACCCAAAACGAGTATTTGAGCATTGTTGAGGATATGCTGCACCTCAGAGGAATGGATATGACCGATGAGATAAGAGCAGAGGCTCTCAAATGGCAGATTAACTATAACGGATTTTCGGGAAGAACGGCGAAACAGTTTATTCTGAACCTGCTCGGCTCTTGCGAATAACTGCCGTTTTTTAACCTCTTGCTGCGAAAAACACGCAATTGTTCGGGCGGCGCGGAGCAAAAGACGGGTATAAGTACGGAAAAATTTTTAAATAATTAAATTTTTTTGTCAAAAGCTATTGCAATTTGCCGACTTTTGTGAGATAATATACTATAATATGTGGTTTGCACACGTTGATTGAAGTTATGTGCGGCCGTAATGCCGATATTTGTAAATTTTAATTCGGCAAAACGGGTGTTTGCTTATTATTCTGCGGGAGAGGTATTGTATATGGCAAAAACAAAATTAAAGGAAGAATTGTTGTCCGATGAGATTTTAGAGGACGGCAAAAAGAAATCGGACAAAAGAGGTCCGAAACATCGTGCGGAGGGACATATCGGACGGAATTTGGTTATCACTGTCGGAGCAATCGTTGTGGTAGCCGCTTCGGCATTTACCGTTGTGGCGAATAAATACAGCGACATTTATCCGAATACTTATATTTCCGACACAAACATAAGCAAGATGTCGGAGAGCGAGCTTGAAACATATCTTAACCAAACATACAGTGCGGATAAGCTCAAAGACAGCACGATTAAACTTATATGCAAGGATGACAGCCTTGATGTCAAGTGCAGCGACCTTAATATCAGCTTTGACAACGAGGTGACATTGCAACAGGCTTTGAATACGGGCAAGACGCGGAATATATTTCGGAACACCCTTTCTTTTGTAAAGAGGTTCTTTGCAAAAGAGGATATTCGCCCCGTTATATCATATGACCGTGAAAAGCTTGCGGCGGCAATCAATGAGGTAACAAAAAAATATGAGATAGAACCGGTCGGTCATACTTTTAAGATAAATACCGATTCGGTCACTGTCATCGGACCGGTCAATGGTCTTAAAGTAAACCGCGATATGGCTATGGACGCGGTTGAAACACAGATAAAAAATCTTAGCCCGAGTTCGGTTGAACTCAAACCCGAGAGCATAAAGCCGCAGGCGCTGAATGCCGATGAGTTTTATGCATGGCTGACCTCGGACGCCGAAAATGCGTATTATGAAAAGGTTGACGGAAAGATTGGCGTACACGCGGGCAAGCCCAAATGTACGGTTGACCGAGAGGTTGTTGATAAGGCACTCAGCGACCTGAAATCCTCGGCGGACAATACTGTCAATATCCCGGTTACGCTTACCCAGCCGACCGATACCGAGGATAAGCTGAAAGAAAATCTTTATAAGGATCAGCTCGGAACATACACGACCAATTTCGGCGGCAGCAGCGCGGCGAGAGCCAACAATGTCAGACTTGCCGCTCAAAGAATCAACGGAACCGAGCTTATGCCCGATGAAGAATTTTCTTATGACAAGGCGATTTTGCCGCGAACGTCGGCAAACGGATATATGGCGGCGCCCGTGTATGTCGGAAATAAGGTCGAAAGCGGTCTCGGCGGAGGAATATGTCAGCCGTCATCGACTTTGTATGTTGCCGCTTTGTACGCCAACCTCGAAATTCTCGAGCGCCACAATCATTCTCTTGCGGTCGGATATATGCCGCCCGGAATGGACGCGACAATCGCACAGGGTGTATTGGATTTGAGATTTAAAAACACAACGGGATACCCCGTTAAGATTAATGCGTCCGCAAACGGCGGAGTGTTGACCTTTACCATTGTCGGATATAACCCCGAGGGAATAAGCGTTGAGCTTCAGAGATATGCAAGCGGAGGCGCATATCATCTCACCCGACTTGTTAAAAAGGGCGGAGAGGTTATCAAAAAAGAGGCAATGGCATCAAGTGTCTATGGCAAGCACGAACAGAATTGAGTGCGGCATAAAAAAGAAAAAAATTAAATAAAATATAAAATTAAAACTTCAGGGATCGGTGAAATTCCGTACCGGCGGTAAAGCCCGCGAGCGTCAAGCAGATTTGGTGAAATTCCAAAGCCGACAGTTACAGTCCGGAGGAGAGAAGCAGGTTTTTGATTTATTTGCATATAACCCCTGAAATTTTTCGGGGGTTTTGTTTTTAATCAAAATCCTGAAAAACGCTTATCCTCGTCTGAAAATAAGGAGACGATTAACGTGAAAAAAAACAAAACAAACAACGAAATGATGAGAGCAAACCAAGCGATTGCACCGAAAATTTCGGTTCGAAAAGCGGCTACTGTCGGCATTTTGTCGGCGGCGGCATTTTTGCTTCAGCTTTTGGGAACGGTTATGCCGTTCAAGGTCGGCGGATTTTTAGAGGTGGAATTTTCGGATTTACCGGCGATTATCGGAACGTTTTCGATGGGACCCGTATGCGGAGTCTTGATTGAGCTTATTAAAAACTTGCTCAAATGCGCGTTTACAACCACGGGATTTGTGGGTGAACTTGCGAACTTTATAATAAACGGAATATTTGTTCTGACCGCAGGCGTTATCTACAGCCGCAAGCGCACAAGACGCGGCGCGGTGTTGGGACTTTCGGCGGCGGTTATCGCGATGACGGCGGCGGGAATCTTTACAAACATTTATATACTCCTGCCGCTTTATATGCCGACGGCTGAGCTTTCGGCAAAGCTCACAATCGTCTTTTCGGTGATTACGCCGTTTAACCTTATCAAGGGTTCGGTTTTGTCTGTTGTGACATACTTTATATACAAGCCCCTTTCGCCGATTATAAAGGGAAAATAATCGAAACAATGTACACTCCAAACCGCGGCAAAACGCCGCGGTTTTTGATTTAAAGAAACTTTCGCATATGTGTGAGGGCGTTCTTTTCAAGGCGCGATACCTGGGCTTGAGAGATGCCGATTTCGTCGGCAACCTCCATTTGGGTGCGCCCCTTGAAAAATCTCAACGTCAGAATATGCCGCTCGCGCTCGGACAGCCTTTTCATCGCTTCGCTCAATGATATTTTTTCGAGCCACGAATCATCAACGTTTTTATCATCTGCTATCTGGTCCATTACAAAAACCGCATCGCCGCCGTCATGATATATCGGGTCTTGAAGGGATATTGGGTCAAGTATTGCGTCAAGAGCCGTTGCAATATCTTCACACGGAATGTCAAGTTCTTTTGAAATTTGTTCAATTGTCGGCTCTTTGCCCGTTGAGGCGGTGAGACGTTCTTTTACGGCGAGAGCCTTATAAGCCATATCGCGCAGAGAGCGGCTCACTCGGATTGAATTGTTATCCCTGAGGTATCGGCGTATCTCGCCGATTATCATCGGCACGGCGTATGTTGAAAATTTTACTTCGTGGCTTGTGTCAAAGTTATCCAAAGCCTTGATTAATCCTATACAGCCTATCTGAAACAAATCATCGGCGTTTTCGCCGCGGCTGCTGAAACGGTGCAGAATGCTCAAAACAAGCCTTAGATTTCCGTAAATAAATTGCTGACGTGCCTGCATATCCCCGTTTTGGATTCGAGCGAACAATTCCTGTTTTTCTTCTTCGGTCAGAATCGGCAGCTTTGCTGTGTTTACCCCACATATTTGGACTTTGTTTGTCATAGACTATCCCCCGAATTGTGTCTTTATACAAAGTATTTGCTATCGGCGTTTTTTTATTCAGTTTTAGCCGAATTCATAACAAAAACATTGCAGAGCCGACAATATTACGGCTCTGCAATGCTGAAATTTGTTTCGGAAAATGTTATCTTACTATAACCATTTCTTGAACCTTATCCTGATATACTCGGATGAACAAACGTGCTTCGTTGCCCTCCTCATAAATCTCGATGTCGGCAGGTGATACAACGCGGATGTTGTTTGAGTTTCTCGTTGAATCATAGAGATAAACAGTCGCATCGCCCGTTGCCCAGTTTCTGATGTCATCGTTTACGCTTACATTCACGCTGCCGCTGAATTTCTTGGTTACTCTGCCATAGACGCAAGTCAGGTCATTGGTGATATTATTGATAAACTCGGTGTTCTTTGCATTAGAGTCAAACAATAATGTTATTCCGTCGATTTCGCCGTCAGAGTTGGTGCGGTATTGAATAATATCGCCCGTCTGGAGCTCTTTTGTCGACGCTCCCGACTTCTTGCGCAATATGGTCTTGTCGGCGGCGAGAATGTTGACTTCTTTTCCGCTTTCCCAGCCATAGAGTCTGTCGGTTGTGTCATAATCCGCGTTTTGCGTTTCGCTGATATGGTCAACGACAACAATCGGCGATTCGGCAGAGGTCGTTCCCGTTGTGCTTGTTATGATGATAACCTTTGCCATATAGTTGTCCTGAAGGTCATAAACCATAATATCATAGCTTGTGTCGTTCGAGAGCGAGCTGTTGTTTCTTACCGAATACTTGTCTGTGTCTGTGCCTGCGCCGGTCGGAATATCGAATATTATCGTGTTCGAATCAACGCCGATATTGCCGAGTTTGCCCGATGCGCTCTTATAAACAATATCCTTTTTGTTTAAGTTAAGCGTGAATGTTCCCTTGTTCGGCGCACCCGTTGAAGTTCCGTCCTTGGCGGTGTCTATCGCCGTTATCGCTCCCGAGCTGTTGAGTTCATAGTTGATGAGCTGAGGTGCGATTGAGCCGCCGTTTTTGAGGGAGTTCACAACGTCCTCGGCTTTTGTGCCGTAAGACGAGTTATAACGCATCTTTTCTGTGCTTGTGATTATCGAGGTTTCGCCCGAGGCGGTGAATATCTTGAATTGTGCCGTTGTTTCAAAACCGTCATTCATCTTTGCGTCAACGAGATAACCGTACTTTTTGTTTTCGGACGTGTTATCGTCAACCGTTGCGTTTTCGTCAACAGCGGCAATCTTGCCCTCGACATCAAGATAGAATGTTCCCTTGTCGCGCAAGTTTATATCGTTCGGATAGCTCGACGCTTTCTTGTATAATGTCGAACCGCTTCCTATACGATAGCCCTTGTCAGTTATCTCGGTTATCGTTCCGTTCACCGATGCGTCGGATACATAACCTTTGACAAGCTGTTTGTCCTCACTTATGGTGTAGGATATAACATTCCACTCTTTGAGGTCGCCGACTTTAATTTCTTCACCGTTTTTGATAAGACTGTACATTACATCGCTGTCATTGTCGTCAAATACAAGCGAACCGTTCATATATTTGTCAGTTACTCTGCCCGTTACCGTTGATATTGTGTCAACCACGATGTTTGTAAAGTGGTTTACGAATACTATTTCATAAATTCCGTTGGTATCTGCGTCAAGCAAAATCAAGTTGCCCGATTCGGGTTTCATTTGTTCTGCCGTTACGCCTGCCTTATACTTTCCGTTATAGATGAATACTGCGTCCGCTGCAACAGTCGCTGTTTTGGTGTTTCTGTCATTTTCGTTTGACCAATATTCAACCGTCTTGTCTTTGTCCGCATCGCCCGTTGCCGCAACAATATCTTTTGCGGCGATGGTCGCTGTCTTGTTCTTGTTTGCCTGTTCGCGAATATCGATTATTGTCTTTTCGTCACTTGTCTTGTCTATGCGCGCATAGTACAGGACGTTATAGCCGAGGAATTGTTTGGCGTTGCTTTCGCCGAGATAAAAAATCTTGTCGCCGATTTGTATTCTGTCCTCGGCAGTTGTGTTGCCCCCGTTCAATGCGGTTTCACCCGTTCCCGTTACCTGTCCATAGCCTTTTTCTACATTAAGTTTGTCATAAAGCAGGGTTTTATCCACCACTTCGTACTTTGTCTGTGTGCCGTATCCGACCTGTTCCATAAGCTTAACGGTCAGAGAGTTAAATATAAGCTGTGCTATATCACCTCTGGTTGCCGCCGCTGCCGTCGCGCCCGAGATTCCTCTGAGAAGCTGGTTGCTTGACGCAATATAGAGGTATCCTGCCGGGTATCCGCCTTTGTCCGCCGCCGCGGGTTCATATCCCATTGCGCGGACTATGATTGCGACTGCCTCTTGCAAGAGAACGGGGTCATCGGGACGGTACGTTCCGACATCATCACCGACAACCATTCCCTGTTGGTCGGCAATGTTTATTGCTCCTGTTGCCCAGTGGTCGGACGGAACATCGGGGAATCGTGTTGTTCCGTTTGAGTTGACCGCCATATCCTCTAAGCCTACCGAATATACGGCAACCTTTGCCATCTCACTTCTCTTTATCGGGTCGTCGGGGCGAAAAGCTCCGTTTTCCGCATCGCCGACCATTATTCCGAGCGCACCGAGAAGCTCGGCTGCCTCTTCGTATTTTGTTCCCGAAATATCGGGCGCAAGGCTGAGTCTTATTGTGCTGTACCGTGACGCGGCAGGAACTTCGGGAATCGGACCTGCTGCCATACCGTTGTTTTTAGAGTTGTTTTCGTCAAGATTTGCGTCTGTTGAGCCGTTGTCCGTTGTCTGATTTGATGAGTTGCTGATGTCTGCGTCCGCGCCGTCGGTCGGCGTACTGCCGTCCGCCGAAAGGGCGTTTGCCTCATTAACCTGTTTTTGAGTGCCTAAAACGCTGTTGTTCAGTGTAACTTTGTTTGTATCCGAAGAAGCGGAGGAAGCAGGGCCTTGTTCTGCATCGGCCGATGCCGCCGTGAATCCGTCGGATACTTCATATCCTGTTCCGAACGCCGCCGTTGAACCGATTATCATACAGAGCGCGAGAAACATAGGAATGACTTTCTTTAACATATCGTATCCTCCTTATATTTAATTCGATATGGGCGTTTTTTCAAAACGCCCGAGTTGTTTTTGAATTTAAATTTTTATATTTTTTGTAAGTTTACGCATTTATTTTATGTCAAGCAAAAAAATTTAAACCGCAAACATTATGGTACGACTTCCAAAAAATTGATTAAAAAAAGATTGCGAAACAATGAATCGAGTTTATTCATTATTACGCAATCTTAGCCGAAAGAGAATAATCCGAACCCCGATTTTGAGGGGCTGATTTTCGCTTTCGCGGTGTTAAAATACTCGGCAATCCGACAGGATTATCTGCGTTTTTGCCTTGCGCAACCAAAAATCCGCTCTCTCAAAATTCTGCGACCTGAAAAAGATAGAATTTTGAGCAGATTTTGGTGCGGAAGATGCAGTAAGGCTGACGCCTTGCAAAGATGACAAGCCAAAAGATGCCGAAATTATGCCTTTTCAGGCGGTTTTGGGTTACTCTCTTTCGGCTGGGGCTAAACGGGTTAGATTAAACTAACTCATCATCAAAAAATTAAGAAACCTTATGTTTCTCGTCAAAATAGCTTTTAAGAGCGTCATCGAGAGCCGTTCCGCTTGATGAATGACAGTGTTTAATGCACGCACCCGCTTTTTCGGCTTGGACGGACGCAACGTTTACCATTTTGTGCGCAACCGTTCCCGTAAATACGATAAGCATATCGGGACAGCCGATTTGGTTTTTAAAATTTGCCGGGCATTGGGTAAAAACCTTGCATTTACATCCGTATTTTTTGCATATCTGTTTATACTTACAGTGCATTCTGTCGTGACCGCCGACAATAACAATGCTCATGGTTCACCTCCGTGGTTATATATTTTTTAATAATTTTCAATTTTATTATGTAGCATCGGTTAATATATATTCGGTTATCGAATTTGTGTTTTCGTCCGTGAGAGAGCAGAGACAGCATATAGCGTCCGCCCTCGCGTTTTCATCGCTGCTGTTGAGTTTTTCTTTAAAAAACTTATAAAGAGTAAGATATTTTACATAAAGGTCATTTGCATAGACCGTACCGTGTTTGGTCAGACCTATGCGCCCGTCCTCTGTACGGGAAACAAGGCCGAGATTGACCAAATTCGGAATCATAAGCGAAACGCTCGCTTTTTTTACGTTTAATGCTCTTGCGATGTCGATGCCTCTGACCGAGCGCCCGTTGTTCCCGAGTTCGTATATGATAAACATATATCTCTTTTTTGTCGATACCAGCATTGTTTCCCTCCTTAGAGTTTTAATATTTAGCCGTTTGTAAAAGTCTGAAAACTGTGTAAAACCGGATTATTTTAGGCTTACAGCTTTATGCATTTTTTACGTTTCTCTGCACATATGCATTAACTTTGATTACAATCCAAAATAATTTTATTTAATTAACGTCCGAAGCCCGGTTCCGTCTGCCTGTCTCCGCTACCGCTACGGTCGGCGATAAGCGGTTGCCACCGGCAACCATCGCCCCGGACGGCAATGTAAAAATTATTTTGGATTTTGAAGTAGACTATCCACAATTATGCATTTTTAGATTTTACAATCGCCTGATTTTAATATTTAGCCGTTTGATTTTGATTCGATGGGATTTGTTTCATCGAGTTCTTTTATTTCGTCAATTTCATCGGATAAAAGCGGACGCATACTGCGCAGGCATATACCCATTGTCGAAACGTTGTGTAAAAGCGCGCTCGCCACAGGCGTTATCATTCCGCCGAGACCCAACAGGATAAGAGCACTGTTGAACGTGCTTATAAAGCGATAATTCGAATGTATTCTGTCGAATAAATTTTCGCTCAGTCTGCGCAGGATTACAAGGCGGTCGAGGTTTGAGGACAAAAGCGTTATATCCGCGACCTCACGCGCTATATCCGACGCGTCTTTCATAGCAACGGACACATCCGCCGCCGCAAGAGCGGGCGAATCGTTTATGCCGTCACCGACCATAATAACCTTATGATTCTTTGACTTAATATCGTTGACGATGTTAAGCTTATCCTCGGGCAGAACCTTTGCATAATGCTTTTCTATGCCGAGTTCGCGGCAAACATTTGCCGCTGTGCTTTCGCCGTCACCGGTAATCATAATGATGTCGTTCATACCGAGCTTTTTAAGCTTGTCTATAACAGCGGCGGCGTTCTTGCGGATGGGGTCCTCTATACAGAGAATGCCGCACAGCGCACCGCCGACAGCGAGATAAACAAGCGAATACTTTTCACTTAAATCCTCAACAAGTGCGCGCTGTTCATCGCTTATCGAAATCTTTTCATCGTCAAAGATAAAGTGAGCGCTTCCTATAAGTGCGCGTTCACCGTTCAAATCCGATGCGATTCCGTGCGCCACGATATACTTGACCTCGTTATGTTCTTCTCGATGTTCAAGACCTTTTCCCTCGGCGGCTTTGACAATTGATTTTGCCACGCTGTGAGGAAAGTGTTCCTCGAGACACGCCGCAATCGTCAAAACTCGGTCGCTTGTGTATTCTCCGAACGGGATTACCTTGGCGAGGTGAGGACACGAAACGGTGAGCGTTCCGGTCTTGTCAAACATAACCGTATCGGCAAAAGCATAGTTTTCGAGAAAACGTCCGCCTTTTATCATTATATCGTATGCGGTTGCCTCTTTCATTGCCGAAATTACGCAAATCGGAGTCGAAAGCTTGATTGCGCAAGAATAGTCAACCATAAGAACTGACAGAGCCTTTGTGAGGTTTCCCGTAAGCAGATATGCCGCCACGCTTGTGATAAGGCTGAACGGAACGAGTCTGTCCGCAAAGCTTTCCGCCTTTGTCTGAACGCCCGATTTTAATTCTTCCGAATTTTCAATCAGGTCGATTATGTTCGAAATCCTGCTGTTATCGGTAAGTGCGGAAACAGTTATATCTATTTCGCCTTGTTCGACAACCGTTCCGGCATATACTGTCATTCCCGAGGATTTTTCTCTCGGAATCGACTCGCCGGTAAGCGATGCCTCGTTGACCTCTGCTGAGCCTGATTTAACCGTTCCGTCAACGGCAATCATACTGCCTTGGCGAACCCTTATAACATCGCCGCAGTTGATTTTGGCGAGAGGAACGAGTTCCTCTGTATCATCGGTTATTCGCCATACCTTGTCTATGTTGAGCGACAGCGAATCCGAAAGGGCGTTTTTTGCCTTTTTCCGTGTATAGCTTTCCAAAAGCGAGGAAATGTTCAAAAGGGTCATAACGGATGACGCAGTAGAGGGAGAACCGCTCAGAATTGATGCGGAAATCGAAACAGCGTCAAGTACCGAAACATTGACCTTTCCCTCGGATAGGCTTTTAAGCCCCTCTTTGACAAAAGGTACGGCGCGGATAACAGTAAGCGGAAGACTCAAAAAAGAAGGAACGAAAAACTTCATAATCAATCTTTTTTTGATTATATTAAAAAAGTCCCGCTTAAATTCCGCATTAATCAAAGCGGCAGAGGACAAAGGCTGTTTTGTTAAAACGGCGGGATTTATCTCTGATGCCGCTTTTAAAATTTTATCTTTTATATCACCGTCGTAATATAAAAGTATTCCTCCGTTGACAGAGGACACCGAAACGGAACAGACACCGTCAATATCGGTGAGAGCAGAGGTAAGAGCCGCCTCTTGTTCGGGTTGAAAAACACCGCCGCCGCAGCGAAGTCTGAGCCTTGACGGCGAATCATAAACAATTTTGAAGTTCATTTAAAATCCCTCTTTTGTTTTCGGATAGGTATTGCGGAGCTTAACCGAAAGAGAATAATGCGAACCCCGATTTTGAGAGGCCGATTTCCGCTTTCGCTGTGTTAAAATACTCGGCAATCCGACAAGGATTACCTGCGTTTTTGCCTTGCGCAACCAAAAATCCGCTCTCTCAAAATTCT